>JBKJLH010000031.1:0-5309 GCA_046597035.1 Lacisediminihabitans sp. | reverse complement strand
CTTATCAACGACCAAAGTCGTCGACGCCATCACACCCCAATTCCCCGCCGCATCCCTCGCATGAACAAAAATCGTATGAGAACCATCAGCCAACTGAACGACAGTCGCCAGCGGGATCTCGGCGTAGCCAGCCTCTGACGTGCTGTTGTACACGCTGTCGGCGGCCCGGACGACGATGCCCGTGCCGTCGGCGGTGACCGTGTCGAGGAAGGCTTCGGCCGAGCTGATGGTGCTATTGACGGCCGCCACGATCGGATCGGACATGCTTGCCACCGCTACCCGGACCGCCGACGGGCTGCCGTTGAAGGCCAGTGTGCCGTTATTGGGTGTCGGCGACACAGAGACGCCGGACGTGCTGGGTGCTGTCTTATCGACCGCCAGGTTGATGGTGACCGGTGCGCCCCAGTTGCCCGCGGCGTCCTTGCTGTGGATCGAAACAAGATGATTGCCTTCGGCCAGGGCATTGACGGTCGCCACGAGGATCGTGGCATCGAGGCTCGCGGTGGGTGAGGCAGAGTTCACGGTCATGACCGTTCCCGAACCATCGCCGCCGACGGCGTCGATGAAGTACTCGCCGTCGGTGATATTCGAGCCGCCGGTGGCGGTGTCATCCCCGGTGGCATGCACGGAAATAGCGGGAGTAGCCGACCCGTTCGTAAGAGCGGGGGTCAGCGACGGGGACTTCGTGGTGGGGCCGGTCGCGTCGCCGCCGGTGACCAGCACCGAACTGACGACACCGCGATTGGTGAATGAGTCAAGGCCACGCACGTAGATGACGTGCTGACCAGACGGGATGGTCATCGAAGCGGTGACAGTGACGTTGCCGGCACCACTTCCCGTCATCGCGATGCCCGTGCCGGTCACCGTGTCGATGAAGTACTCTGCACCCGCGATACTCGCTCCGCCGGTCGTGCTGTCATCGACCGTGGCTTTCAGGACGCCCGCCGTGTAGGCGACTGCACTGGTGACCGGTCCAGTGGTGTCCGGACCACCGACAACACTAACGGGGACAGAAATAAAAGTGAGCATACCCCCGGTACCGATCCCGTTGCTGTTGTGCAGCAGCAGGCTGCCGTCGTAGATCGGCAATCGAGTCGTCGAGGTCGTCACGGCCGGGGTCGTCACGACAGCATCGGCCGTCTGGCCCGGACCGAAGGTTTCCGCCACATAGTGACGTGAATATTTCAGCGGACTGCCGTCCAGGGCGATGATCCTCTGATCGGCGCCCAGCGATGCGAGCGAGTGGTACCGACTACCGGCATTGACGTAGCGCAGGAGGACCTTGTTTCCGGCGGCCGTCGCCGGGATGGGGTCGGTGGTCGGGTAGGCCTTCCCATTGATCAGGGCATAGCGGGGAGCGTAATTGCGCATGTCGAAGGCCGCCGGGTCGGCGGCGTTGTTGAGTGCCGGATCGATCTCGCTGAGTACCTGAACCGCCTCGTCGTCAAACGCGGTCGTCGCGTCGTACGCCTGACCGGCCGTCGCCGGACGGACGATCAGCGCGCCGTACAAGCCCATCGACACCTGGTGCTGGCCATTGGGCACCAGACCCGCTTCGTAGAGATAGGTACCGGGACGGCTAGCCGTAAAGGTGTATGACGTGGTTGCGCCGGGTGCGGCACCGGTCCGGTCCGGGACCAGTTGCTGGCCCTGGAAGAGCAGGGCAGTGTTCTCGGTCAACTGGTTGTGCAGCGTGATCGTGACTGTGTCTCCGACGGTGGCACACAGCGTCGGCCCACCCGGTTGGGATACGGTACCCGCAGTGGTGCGGTAGCCCCAGACGTTGACGTTCTGACCCGCCAGGTTCGTGGAGCCTGAGACCGCATACAGGTCACTTGGCGCGGTGCAGGACGCGGTCGCGGCTTGCGTGACCGTCGCCGGCCCCATGAGGGCCACCAGCACGGCCAGCCCTGCGGCGGCCAACAATCCCGTCACGAGAGATGAGACCACTCTGTTCATGCTCTTCCGGTGAGTCATTGTTCTCCACACCTTCCTGGTCAGCCGCAGCTGTTGGGTGTCGGCGGGTCGATCCTCATATAAGTGATCGGTCCGGTCATATTCGTGCCCCAGGACGTGATCTGGAACAGGGCGTGGTTATGGGAGATGATGTAATACTCCCCGCACTGGTTCACGCTCTGGATGCCGGGTGGCAGGGCTTCCTTGGTCCCGAGATACGGACTCCCGCTGTAGAAGACGCCGATCGACTGGTCTGCCAGCGCCGGTACCGTCACCGGGACCGGGTTGGACGGGGAGTAATTCTCGGCGTCGTACCACTTGAACAGCACGTCCCAGGTCTGACCCGGGCCGATATTGATGGCGAACTTCTCGAAGGAGAGATCCTCCCCCGTCGGGCCCTCGAGAGGACGGCCATCTCGAGCGACGACCACGCCGTTGTTCCCGTGTGGGTGGAATGGATAGTCTTCAGTGCCCACGTTGAGGTAGCGGGCCATCCCGGGCTGGTCCGGCGTGGCGGCAGTGCGGTTGAACTCAGTGATCTGTGCGAGTGCCCCGTACGGCTGCGCAGGCAGCCAGCTGGCACCGTTGTCGGCGATGCTGTCGGGGTAGCCGCGGCCGTTGATAAGCCAATAACGCGGGTGGTAGTTGTTCATGTTAAAGCTCTTGTTGTTCTCGACAGCCTGGTGCTGGTAGGGATCGATTTCGCTCAGGAGCACCATGAACTCCTGGGAGGGCTTGAACCGACTATCTGCACGATTGTTGGCGTACTCGCTCGCGGTCGACCCGACTGCCCCACCCGCTGGAATAGCCGAGGGGCGCACGATCAACGCGCCGAACAGGCCCATCCGGACCTGTTTTTCGGGGTTAGTGCCCGACTCATACAGGAAGGTGCCCGGGTTGGTGGCCACGAAACTATAGGTGATGGTCCCGCCTCCCGCCGCGGCCGTGTTGGTGAGAGAGGTGATTGCACCCGTAGATTGGGGTTGCGCCGGGATCCCGTTGGCCAGGACGTTCACCTGGCCCGGGAAGACAATGGAGGCGTCCTCGGGCAGGCTGTTATGTAAGATCACGGTGACCGTGTCGCCGGCGTTGACGCAGAGCACCGGGCCGGGGTGCTGGAACGCGCCGAATCCGCTAGAGAACCCCCACATGAACGCCGTGTTGCCGTCGGGAAGGCTGATGTATCCGGTCTTGGTGGTCAGGTTGAAGATCGGGGTGGTGGCACCTCCCCCAACGCCCGCCGTGCAGGCGATGCCAACCCGCGGAGGTGTCCCGGCGGTCGCAGTCGGGGTGAATGCAGCCATCGTGGCCCCGACCAGGGTCAGAGCGATCAGCAGAGCCGCCGAGCGCAAGCCCCGGGTGCGAACCTTCCCATGTATCACGGCGTTCCCTTTCGTCATGGCTCTCAGACTCCCAAGTCGTTCGGATAGCTCTGCGCGGGGATGCCGCCAGCGGCATACACGCGGATCTCGGTGGCCTGACCGCCCATTCCACCTGGCGCGAGGTTGTTCGTCAGGGGGTAATTGCGGTTGTAGAGCATGTAGGTGTCATAGCCAGGGCCCGTATGGGCCGGCGCGACGAAGACCACGTCGAAACTCTCACCGGGGCCGATGTTGATCGTCTCGGTCTCGTAGGAGGTATCGGTACCATCGCGTCCCCGCATCGGGGTGGCGTCTCGCCCGACCACCCGCATCCGGATCCCGGCCGTGGTCATGGCCTGCTCACGGAATCCGAGGTTGGCGAACCGCAACGCCACCGTCTCACCGGCGTTGCAGGTCACCAGCGATGACTGCGGCTGATACTGCAGCTCCGGATGGCCAACGGGGGCGATCAGATCGCCGTTGGGGTCGGTCTTCACGGCAAGAGCGTGGATCGACGCCGCGGCGTCGATCGGGGAATTGGGAGCGATGGTGTCCGGGTAGACCCGTCCGTTGAGTAAGCCGAAGTCGGCCCGGTAATTGCTCCATTCCGGCAGTTGGATGTGGGCGTCCGCCCAGTGGGCCTCGGCCCACACCTCCGATAGGAACATGGCGAATTCGCGGTCGAAGCCGGTCGAGCCGTCCCCGTCGTTGTACATGAACGTAGTGTGTCCGCCAATGGGTGTGCCGTCCTGGAGGGGACGGACGAACACCAGGCCAGTCATGCCCATATGAACGTGCTCGACATCCTCCACGTGGCAATGGAACATGTAGGTCCCGGGCTCGCGGGGCCGGTACACATAGGTGAAGACGCGTCCGCTCCTGACCGCCACCGAACCGGTCGGTTCACCGTCGAAAAAGGGGATTACATTGCGGAACCCGTGCCAGTGCAAGGTGTGAGCATCAAACAGGTCGGGCCGCAACGCCAGGCCGAGGTTGGTCAGTTGCACCGTGAAGTCGACCGGGTTGGCCGGGTCGAACAGCTTCGTCCAGAACAGCGGAGCGGAATGCTGCGCCTTGTTCTTCTGATTCGTCCTCTGAACGTCGCTCTGGCCGGTGACATTGCGGAAACCGAAGATATAGGTGGTGAGGAGCTCCGGCGCAAGGACGTCGGGGTGGAACGGCGGGATGGCCGGGGTTTCCGGCAGGTGGATCCATCCGTCGGTCCCGGCCAGGTAGAGGTCCGGGTCCCCCAGGGCCGCAACAGCGGCCTCGGGCATCAGCACGTTACCTGCCAGGATGCCGGTGCCGACGATGGCCACCGCGCCACCGGCGAACTTGAGTAGATCGCGGCGGCTGAAAGGCTGCTTGTAGATCATTCCTGTGTCTCCTTTAAGGTCGTCGCTGGCGCTGCTGGATGGGCGGTTCACGGAGTCGGGATGTCGAAGGCGTCGATGTTGAGGCTGCTGGAGGTGCCGAGTCCGTGTGCGGTGCCGTCGAAGTAGACCGACCAGGTACCCGCGTTGTAGTAGACGACATCCTCGTCCTGGACCGCTCCCAGACCCGGGACCGTGGTAGTCGCGTTACTGAAGGACAGGTAGAAGTGAGTCGCATCGACCCGGACGAATCCATCGACGTTCGCGTTAGCCGGCAGGTTATATGGTCCAGCGCTGGCGTCGATCACTCGAGCGAAGGCGGTGCCGTTCCAACTGTAAATATCGGCATCATCGGCAGAACCCGTCACTCCGGGCGGAAGGACATTACCCAACGTGGAGAAGTACAGGGTCGTACCCGAGACACTGATCGCATCCAGGTCCAGGTCATTGTTGCCACCGAGACCATGCACACTGCCATCGAAGAACAGCGACCACGACGTGCCATTGAAATAGACGACGTCCTCATCCTGCACATTCCCAATACCGGGCACGTTCACCTGACCAGTGAAGGAAAGGTAAAACTCGGTAGCACTAACGCGATCGAAACCATCGACATTGG
>JBKJLH010000052.1:0-42433 GCA_046597035.1 Lacisediminihabitans sp. | reverse complement strand
GGTGCCCTCATCGAGCAGGTCGGCATGGATCCGGCGGTAACCGTAGGTGCCATCGGAGGCCTCGAAGAACGCCTCCACCCGGGCCGTGAGCACCGCCCGGCGGGCCGCCGTGGCCTCCGATGGCACCTACGGTTACCGCCGGATCCATGCCGACCTGCTCGATGAGGGCACCGAGTGCTCACCAGAGCTGGTGCGTCAGATCATGCGCACCCAGGGGCTCATCGCGTGTCAGCCAAGACCGTTCCGGGTGACCACCGAGGCTGATGAGCAGGCCGCGGCGGGGATGCCGGACCTGGTGGGCCGTGACTTCACCGCGGATCGTGTCGGGGTCAAGTTCGTCGGGGATATTACCTATATCCACACCTGGGCCGGGTTCATCTATCTGGCCACGGTGATCGACCAGCCCACGACCTTCTTGGAGTAGCAGTCGATCACCGTGGCCAGGTAGATGAACCCAGCCCAGGTGTGGATGTAGGTGATATCGCCGACGAACTTGCGCCCCGGGCGATCGGCGGTGAAGTCCCTCTCCACCAGGTCGGGCATCCCCGCTGCGGCCTCAGCATCGGCATCGGTCGTGACCCGGAACGGCCGCGGCTGACAGGCCACCAGACCCGCCTCGCGCATGATCTGCCGCACCAGCTCCGGTGAGCACTGGGTGCCTTCATCGGCCAGGTCGGCGTGGATACGCCGATACCCATAGGTCCCGTCGGAAGCCCCAAAGAAGTGCGCCACCCGGACGGTGAGCGCCTCCCGACGGGCCGCGGTTGCCGACTGCGGGCGGGTCAGCCAGTGGTAGAACCCCGAAGTCGACACCTCCAACCACCGGCACATCTTCACCACCGGATTCGTATTACCCGCCTCGTTCTTCTGGGAGTCGACATACTCGTACTTGGCCATCACCGCTGCTCCCGCGCGAAGTAGGCCGTCGCTTTTTTCAGGAACGCGGTCTCCGCCTTCAACTCCTGATTCTCACGCTCGAGTTCCTTCAAGCGGGCCCGTTCCGGCACCGTCAGTTCGGTCTCCGACCCGCCGTTCGCCTCTCGGTACTTGATTAGCCAGTTACGAAGCGTCTCAGGCCCCACCCCATACGCAGTCGCGACGTCCTTGATCGGCTTCGAGGTCGAGATCACCTCCCGACACAACTCGTCCTTGAACTCCTGCGTGAACTTTCTCCGCGAAACGGACATGCTGCTCTCTCTTCCAGTAGCACCCTCATATTAGGAGGACCCACCGTCCGAAATCTCCGGAGCAGGTCACATCGCCGCCGACGTCGAAATGCACTTGCCGACCAACGAACGCAAATCCGGCGCCGAGCTCCCGGAGGGTCTCGACGATGCGATCCATCAGAGCCTGTTCCATATCCCGCTCTGCTACCTCACCGGCCAGGCCGAGGAAGTCGAATACGTACGGGTCTTTCGCGATCTGCTGCGCGAGCTCCGAATCGGGCGCCGGCAGCTGCCGGGTGAAGTTGCTGGGACCAGCCCCGACACGTTCCCGGGTTTGGTTCATGATCTGGTTCATCAACACGTTCCGCGACCAACCATGCTCAACCGCCGCTGCCGCATACCAATCGCGTGTCACAGGGTCATCGAGTTTATCCAGCAAGACGGTGATGTGACCCCACGGCAATTGTCCAACAGCCTGTTGGACAATTGCGCCCGCCCGGCCACCCGGCGGCGAACCCGCGCATATAGAAAAGGTTGCTTCGCGAGAGGCCAGTCATTCGCGGGAACTCGGCACGCAAATCGGCTGCGAGCCGGCGGACGACCCCGCTCCCCCAAGCTCGAATTTCTTGCTGCGCCAGAATATCGTTGCCAATCTGCCAATACAACTCGATCAGTTGCGTGTTGACCACGCGTTGAGCACGAATCTGAGCGTCTCGCACACGGGTCTTCAACCCGGCGAGGAAGTCGAGGTATCCGTCCGGGAGCGTTACAACGGTATCGGCCATGCCCCTATTGTGGCCGACCCCTCCGGCATCAGCCCATCATCACCACCGGCGGAATGCCGCAACACAAACTGCCGGTACCGATAAATGACGCCGGCTGGTGCACCCGCGCCGGCGCTGAACCCGATCAGGGCGTCCCATCAAAGGATCCTTAGACGGGACTACCCGCCCGCACGAGTTCATACCCGCGGCCCACGGCGAGTTCGCGCTCGTCTTCGTCTAGACAATGTGTCTCATGCTGATATTCGCAGCTTTGCGAGGTTGGAGCCTTAAACGGGAAAGCAGGAGGTGAGCACCCTGACCATTCTTGGGTATGCGCGGGTGAGCACCGCGGACAGACCGGAATATCGAGCTAGAGATCCGAGAACTGGAAGTTGCGGGATGCGAACGCATCTACCGCGACCAAGGGATCAGTAGGTCCGCGACCAACGGACCTGAGCGAGAAACGATGCTCGACCGTCTCAGCCGGGGTGATGAAGCTGTGGTGCGGAAACTGCACCGGCTCTGACGCAACACTCGCCATTTGCTGGACGGCTTCAAGGAACGCGGCATCACGGAACGCGGCATCAAGTTCCGGCCCTTCCGCGACGGCATCGCCACCGGTCCGGAGCGTGAGCTGGGCGGCGCCATGGCTGAGGCCATGGTGACTATCGTGTCCGCTTTTGCCCAGTTGAAATGCGACTAGCTCTCCGAACGATCCCGGGCCGGTATGGCCGCGGCCGCCTCCCCCGGGCACACTGCAGGACGGCGCGAAGTTACCGCCGATCATCGCGACGTCAAACTCGTCAACGAGCTAGAGGGTGAGGGCATGAGACCGGCAGATATCGGAAAGTTCATCGGACCCAGCCGTGCCACCGTTTACCGATACCCCGGCATTGACGCCGGCTGACGGAAGCGTCGGATACCTCTGTCGTCGCCTTCCGGTCGGGCTCCGCTACCGCTGGGCAAACGCCTTGCGTGACACGAGCAGGCTCGCGAGCGATAGAACTGCAATGGACACAAGGTAGAAACCTGGAACGAGCAATGACCCGGTTGCCGCTATCAGGGCTGTGAGGATGAATGGCGCGAAGCCGCCGAAAACTGTCACCCCAATGTTGTAGCCGAGCGACATGCCTGTGGTGCGCACCTGCACGGGGAAAATTGCCGAGATGAGTGCAGGGAGCGGTGCGAAGTAGCCGGTGGCCAGAACCCCGAGAACGAGCTCGATGACGACAATGGTGCCCAGTGTCGGGCTCGCGTTGATCAGGATGAACAAGGGAATGCCGAGGACAATCGTGCCGATCGCCGACCATGTCATTACCCGGGCCGGGCCCACGGCATCGGAGAGTCGGCCGACGAACGGTGACCCGAAGGCCAGCACTGCACCGAATACGAGCGTCGAGACGAACGCGGCCTGTGGCGGCATCCCGAGGTTGACTGCGGCGTAGGTGGGCATGTACAGCGCGGTGTAGATACTCACCGAGCCGAGGGCCACTACGCCCACCATCGTCCAGAGTCGACTGCCGTTAGCCACGAATGTGTCTTTCAGGGGTGACTTTGACGGCTCCATGGCGAGGAACTCGGGGGTGTCCTGCATCTTCGAGCGGATGTACCACCCGACCGGTCCGATGAGGAGAGCGAACATAAATGGCACGCGCCAGCCCCAGTTATCGAGGCTCTGCGCGTTCAAGTACGTGTTCAAGAAGAAGCCGAATACTCCGGCGAGCAGAATTGCCGCTCCCTGAGTGGCTACTTGCCAGCTGGCATAGAACGCCTTGCGGTTAGGCGCGTACTCGACCAGAAAAGCGGTGGCTGTGCCGAATTCCCCGCCGGCCGCGAATCCCTGTAACAAGCGGGCTACCAAAATTATGATCGCGGCGGTCACGCCGATCGCGGCGGCGGTGGGTGCGACCACGATCATGAGCGTGCCGATGAACATGAGTGCGATCGAGATCATCATGCCTGCTTTGCGGCCGGCCTTGTCGGCGTATCTCCCAATGATGATTCCACCGAGCGGACGCATGATGAACGAAATCCCGAACGAGCCGAAGGCGAGCAGAAGCGACGTCGTCGTGTTTGTTGTGGGAAAGAAGAGGTGCGAAATTGTGACGGCGAACGTGCCGTAAACAATTACATCGAACCACTCGAGCCCGTTCCCGATTGATGCCGCGACCACGGCCTTACGTGCCTGCCTCGTGCGCTCGATCAGCTCAAATGAGTCTGGCGACGTGGGCGGCCCAGCCTGGAGAGTTGGTTGACGGTCGGTCATGGGATCTCTTTTCCTTTGGAACACAAGCAAACGTGGGTGCCAGCAAACGCCGCACCAATCATTCGGCCGACAGGTGCTCGGCCAACGCCAGCATGAACTCTTCGCAGGCCTGTATCTGCGCGAGCTCCACGTACTCGTTCGCGGTATGCCCTTGCCGAATGCTTCCAGGCCCGCACACGGCTGTGTCGATTCCGGCAAGCTGGAACAAGCCAGCCTCCGTGGCGTATCCCACCGCGTCTTCGGCGGTGCTCCCGGTGAGGGATTGGGCTAGTCGCAACGCGGCACCCGCGCCTGCTGCACTCAATGAGGGCACCGCACCGATGGGGGTGATTTGGATCTCTGCCGCCCCGTTCTCCTCGCGCATCGCCGTGCGCAGGTCGCCGAGGACAAAATCCTTAATTCGCTCGATCACCTCGGTGGGATCAACGCCGGGAGTCGTGCGGAACTCGAACTCGAACCCGCACCGGTCAGCCACCGTATTCACGGCCACGCCGCCGGCGATCACACCCACGTTGGCTGTCGTGTAAGGAACCTCGAAACTCGCGTCGAACGGACCTTCCAGCCGGTGCTCGTCTGCAATCTGCCGGATGAACGCGATAGCGCGCGCCGCGTACTCGATAGCATTCACGCCGTTGGGGGTGTTCGAAGAATGCGAGGCGAGCCCCGTCACGCTCACCCGGTACAGGTAGCTGCTCTTGTGCGCTGAAACCGGGCGCATGCTCGTGGGCTCTCCAACGAAACAGACTTCGGGGCTAATCCCTCGCGCGGTGAGCTCCTTCAGCAGAGTAACGGCGCCATGACACCCCACCTCTTCGTCATAGGTGAAGGCCAGGTGCAGCGGAGCAATAAGACGGCGCCCGAGAAATTCCGGCAGCATGCTGAGGATGACACCGCTGAATGCCTTCATGTCAGCCGTTCCGCGGCCGTAGAGCCGGTCGCCGCGGATCTCGGCGGTGAATGGGTCACTGCTCCACTGTTGGCCGTCCACGGGAACCGTATCAGTATGACCCGCGAGCATGACCCCACCAGTGACAGAGCCGTCGTGGGCGGGGATAGTAACGAAAAGGTTGGCCTTAGTGCCGTCGGCGTTCGGTACGAGCACCGGTTCAAGGTTGAACAGGACAAGCGCCTGCCTGATCACGTCGATCAACTCAAGATTCGAATTGCGACTCGTGGTGTCGAACGATATGAGGGTTGTCACCCAGTCGAGAGAGGTGTTGGTCTGCGTCGTGGCCATGATGTCCTTAGGTGGAGAAAGTCAGGAGTAGTCAGATGCCTTCCAGGAGCCGCGCACGTTTTCCACGCTTATTCAATGCGACCCCCCTTCCAGAATAGGGTCAATCCGCTGCCCCACTTCCGCCGGCCACCTGCTGGCAGCGACCTGTTGGGTGTTTTCTTACCTGGTGTGGAGGATGAGGCCGATGGGGGTGAAGTAGTTGAGCGCCCTGAAAGCGAGGAATGCGAATCCGCCAAGCCCCCAGAGGATTGCGATGATGCGATGCAATCACGTCCCGATGAATGGTTGGGACTTCTTCCGCAGAGCGAACGGGAAGAGCACGGTACCCACACCGATGATGCCGAACCGTTCGGAGATGAGGATTTCCCCCTCCCACGGGTAGTTCGCGAACGCACCGCTGATGAGCTGCTCCGGTGGTGCTGCAAAAAGTTTGAAGACCAGACCGGCGATCGCGATCGCACCGAAAACAAGACCTTTTCCGAAGACGGGGCTCTAGCGAGGATCGGCTGCCGCCAGGTGGTGGAGCAGTGGTGTGAACTTGCGTTCACCGCCGATGGACTGCAATCAGGATTATCGGGTTGGTTAGACCAATCAGGGGTTGCTGGGTACCGTGGACGACTCCAATTCCGATTCTGCCTTCGATTCCGGAAGGGTGTCTTTGGGCGGCGTCTGGGTGAAGTGCGCGAGCGCCTCAGCAAGGCATGAGAAGTAAAACCATTGGAATCCGTGCTCGAGCTGCGTCAACTCGAACGTGTCATCCTTTTCCTCGATAAAGCCCAGCAAACTCGATGCGTCATCCTCCGGATACCGCCGATCGCTGACACGCCACTGCGAGCTGGACAAGGGTTGAACCAGAAGGTCTTGCGCTGACGGCGGCGTGCGGGCGCCGTCACCGTGGCCTGAGACTCTGGTCGGGCCGCCAGGCCCAAAGAATGTTGTTCCCATAGTTTTTCCTCCGTGACGTGTCCCCGTTGGGCGGCGACGAACTGAACGCGCTGGCAGCCGATGCAGCCAGTCTTGGAGCGTCGCGGTCATCTGCGCTGCGATGCGGACCTCGACCGGGTTAGTGCCGGCCGAGACCGGCCGCGCTTTCGAATCGTCCTCGAGCCGCACGGACAACCCGGCCCGCGAGGTTCGGGTCACGGTCATGACGGCGCACCCGGGCAGATAGCCGATGAGTTGAAATCGATCGGCTGCGAGACCACGAGTTCGTTTCTCAGGGGCTGCCGGATCTCTAGATCTTCGCTTGAGGCATCACCAGATGTGGTGAGAAGGCCACTTGAGTGAGCGCACATACGTCCCCGTCGTTTGTGAAAAGCTCGCCAGGGACCGGGGCAAAAACAACACTTACTTACTAACGCTCTCGAGCATAGCCGCTCTATCGATGCGAGGCAGGTCAAGGAGTCAACCAAGCCGATGTTGTTTCCGGGGTGAGTTGGGTCCTGTTCGATACAACAGACTGCTTGCTCCCGGAAGGAAGAACCTTCTCAGTGCGAGTGCGGCGGTCGCCGTCGCAGACCCGGACGGCATCAGCTGTTCAGTCTGGCGAACGCGTGCCACGCAGGCAGAGGCCAACACGGTCGTCATCGCGGCCGCCCAGGCGCGTCTGTTCAGTACCGGAGCCCACCCCGGCATCGATGCGAAAACCCCTATCGGCGGGCTCGTCGACCTCTATCTAAAGGACCTCGAGCGGGACTTCAAATTGCTGCATAGTCGGAGGAACCCCACTGGCCGGCCGCCATGGGCATTCGTAAGACTCGGCTCGCTCGGCCCGTCTCCGAACTCGACGCCGGGACTGTCGTTGTCCATCTCGAACAGCTCGAGGTGACATACCCAACAGGTGTGCGTGTGTGTCGCACAGTTCTTTGCTGGGTCCTTCGTGCTGCACTCTGAGTAAACGCCGCCACAACAGACCTCGCTTGACGTGGGCACGTAGCGCTCAGCGTCTCGCGAAAGAAACCGCGCGCTAACCACTTTGGAAATCCGGCTTCTGTATTTCCTAATCGACCGGTGGATTGCGTGCCAAGCCACGACCTCACCGGGACCATCGTCTGCTCGAAGGGCGTAGGCAGCTACCGTCAGGAGACCACAAAGAACGGTGCGATCGCGCAACGCGCTGCTTGACATCGGCGGTCGCGGCAGCCTCACGGCGCTGGGCGCTGGGCGGCGAGCATGACTTTGTGTTTTCCATCCACATAAGCGGTGCTTTACGGAAAGCGGGGGTATCGACGCCATGCAAAGGCATCTTCGGCATCTGTACCGGGTTACCAGCGAGGGCGTCTACTCACAGAAAGTGACGTCACGATTGGCAGCAGAATCACCCGACCTCGAAAGGCATTTTCAGCTGGGGTACCTGGACTCGAACCAAGAACAAAAGAATCAGAATCTTCCGTGTTGCCAATTACACCATACCCCACCGCGCACCGGACGAACCGAAGCCGACTAGTCACTCTAACCCACCGGCGCAGGGTCGCCCAAATGCTGCGGCGAGCTATCGGGGAGGCGTGACAGAATTCTGTCAGAACAGCCCGCACCCCACTGCTTCGCCGAATCGAGCCAGCCACGCCATCTCTTCTCATCTTCCTCACCACCTGGCGGTTCGACGCGGTCCCGGTAGGAGTCATCGTGCTGGCCGGAGCCCTTTACGCCGCCGGAGTGCTCGCCCTTCGCCGACGGGGAGTGCCGTGGCCGCGCATCCGCACCGTCTGGTTCTACGCGCTGGGTCTCGGCTCGTTTGCCGTGGTGGATCTTGGCTTTCTCGGCGTCTGGAGCGTCGACCTGCGATGGGCGTTCACGACCCGGATCGCGCTACTACTCTTCGCTGTGCCCGGTCTGTTGAGTCTGGGTGCGCCGATCGCGCTGGCGAGACTGGTTCTCACCGGCGGCTCCCTGAAGCGGATGGATGCCATCCTGCGATCGTGGCCCGTTCGCCTGGCCGGCAACGCGGTGTTCGCGCCCCTATTCGCCCTGGCAGCCTTCTCGGTGTTTCTCACGCCGCTGGCGGGTAGCCTGCGCGAGAGTGCGGTTGCGGGCGGAATGCTCACAGTGGTGGTTCCGCTGGTGGGTCTGCTGATGGTACTTCCGATCGTGGAGAACACCACCCAACGCACGAGCTTCTTCATCACGGTGGAGTTCCTGTTCGTTTTCGTGGAGCTGGTGGTCGACGCGATTCCGGGGATCCTGCTGCGTCTGAACAACCATGTGCTCGACGGCCTCGGTCAAGTGGGCGGGTCGCTGCCAGCCTGGTTCCCTTCGGCGTATCACGACCAGCATCTCTCCGGCGATCTGCTCTGGTTCATCGCGGAGTTCGCAGATATACCGGTGTTGATCCTGATGTTCGTGCGCTGGTCGCGTATCGACCGTTCGGAGGCGAAAGCACTCGATGAGCTGACCGATGAGGAGATGGACGCACTCACGCGGGAGCACCTGCGCGGTCCACGGGAGTAGACCGGATCTCGAGACGCTCGCCGTACGGCCTACTCGACCAGCGACGGACGGGGGATGCCGATCAGGTCGCGATTGATGGCGGCAGCAGCTCGTGCACCCGACCCTGCTGCCACGATGAGTTGCTGCGGACCCGGCGCGGTCGAATCCCCTGCGGCGTAGACACCGGCGACATTAGTGCGGCCGTCGGCATCAGTAGTCAGCAGCCCCCAGCCGTCGGTGGAGAGTCTCAGCGTTGAGAGGTAGCCGAGTGCCGCATCCCAGTGCGGGCGCACGAAGCCGCCCTCCACCGAAACGGAGCGGCCGTCGGCCAGCCGCACGGCGGAGACGACTCCGCGTTCTCCAACTACATCGTCGATCGCACCGCGCTCCACGCGCACCCCACGATCGGCGAGTACAGCTTCCTGGGCTTCCGTGATGCGCCCAAGGCCGTTGGTGAAGACCGTGAGATTGTGGCTCCACTGCGCGATCAGCAGTGCCCGTGAGGCGAGATCGCTGGTCTCCCCGATAATCGCGAGCGGCCGGTCGCTGTGCTCATAACCGTCACATTCGATGCAGCTGAACAGCCCAAGACCGTAGAACGAGCGGATGCTCGGCAGCGCCGGCAGGGTCTCTTTCAGCCCGCTCGCCACGAGGATGGCCGAGGCGGTGACCGAGCGACTCGGGGAGCCGTTGATGCCCTTCGCCTCGATCGCGAATGCGCCGTTTGCTGCAACGACGGAGAGCACCGTCGCTTTCTGGACTTCGACCTCGGGGTACTTCTCGAGCTCATCCCGCGCGAGACGGCGCAGCTCGTGCGGCGCGATTCCGTCGCGCGTGATAAAACCCCAGGAGATCATCGTCGCGGCGTTGCGCGGGCGATTCGCATCGAGTACGAGCACCCGGCGACGGGCCCGTGCCAGATTAAGCGCAGCGCTCAGCCCGGCCGGGCCGGCGCCGATGATCGCGACGTCGTAGTCGTCCATCGGTTAGAGCGCTGCCGCGAGCCTGGACAGCCGCGCGAGTGTCGACTCCTTGCCAAGCAGTTGCATTGACTCGAATAGCGGCGGGCTGATCCGCTTGCCCGAAAGTGCCGTGCGCAGGGGGCCGAACGCGACGCGGGGCTTGAGTCCACCGCCTTCGATGAGTTCGGCCCGCAATACGCGCTCGATCTCGGTGTGCGACCAGTCATTGAGCTGCTCGAGCGCCCCGACAGCCGCATCGAGGATCTCGGCCGAGCCCACCGGGGGC
Organism: Lacisediminihabitans sp.; assembly: GCA_046597035.1. Taxonomy (GTDB): domain Bacteria; phylum Actinomycetota; class Actinomycetes; order Actinomycetales; family Microbacteriaceae; genus Lacisediminihabitans. The sequence goes on along the minus strand of JBKJLH010000052.1, from coordinate 32,326 downwards.
GTGGCATCCCCATCGACCTCTATCGAATCATCCGCCGCGAAGAAGAATCCGAGCAGCGCCGGCGCTTCGCCGAGCAGCTGCATACGCTCCTGAACCAGCGGGCCCGCCTCGCGCAGAATCGCCTGTTCGGTTCCCGTCGGCGGATCGGAGACGAGCCCCGACAGGTAGGGAAGAAGGCGCTGCACGAAGACATCCGGGGCGAGGAGCCGGATGTGGTCACCGTTGATCGACTCGGCCTTCTTCACGTCGAAGCGAGCCGGATTGGGGTTGACGTCGACGATGTCGAAGGCGGAGACCATCTCATCTATGGTGAACACATCGCGGTCATGGCTGAGCGACCAACCGAGCAGCGAGAGGTAGTTGAGCAGCCCCTCGGGAATGAAACCGCGCTCGCGATGGTGGAACAGGTTGGACTCCGGATCACGTTTGGAGAGCTTCTTGTTGCCCTCCCCCATCACGTAGGGCATATGACCGAAACGCGGGATGGCAGTGGCCACTCCGATCTCGATGAGCGCGTGATAGAGCGCAATCTGGCGCGGGGTCGACGACAGCAGGTCCTCGCCACGCAGCACGTGGGTGATACCCATGAGCGCGTCATCCACCGGGTTGACGAAGGTATAAAGCGGGGCGCCGTTCGGGCGCACGACCACGAAGTCGACGAACGATCCGGCGGGGAACGTGATCTCGCCGCGCACCAGGTCATCGAACGAGAGGTCGGTGTCCGGTACCCGCAGACGCAGGGCTGGTGAGCGCCCCTCGGCACGATAGGCAGCCTTCGACAGCGCACTCAGGTCGCGCTCGAAGTTGTCGTAGCCCTGCTTCGGGTCACGCCCGTTCTGGATGTTACGAGCCTCGATCTCCTCCGCCGTGGCGTAGCTCTCATAGAGGTGACCGCTCGCCCGGAGTCGCTCGATGAGCCCCGCGTAGATCTCACCGCGCTCGGACTGTCGATAGGGCTCATTGGGCCCGCCGACTCCCACGCCCTCGTCCCATTCGATGTTCAGCCAGCTGAGCGCGTCGAGAAGTTGGAGATAGCTTTCCTCGCTGTCGCGGGCGGCATCCGTATCTTCAATGCGGAAGACGAGTGTGCCGCCGGTGTGCCGGGCGTAGGCCCAATTGAAGAGAGCGGTTCGAATGAGTCCAACGTGCGGAGTACCGGTGGGCGAAGGGCAGAAACGGACGCGGACGTCGGCTCCAGTGGCGGTGGTGAAGGAGGGTGACATGGCCCGTTCATCCTATCGGCGACCGGTTCGCAGCATCCTGAGTCCACTTCGCGGCACCGCGCCGTGATTGTTCCCGTTCGTCGGGATTGTGCCCGGTCGAGCCGCACCACACCTGACAAAGCGGAACATTCGCTGTCGCAGGATCCATCAACCAGCGCGAAACGGGTGCCTCCGAGAGATGCGATCGATGGCCCCAGTGCGAGCGATGGCCGTAGGCCGGGCAGAGCTTCTCGGCGCGAATAGTCGAGGAATCGGAGGGATTTGCGGGGGCGACTCCGCACTTAACGGTCCTGCTCGCCGTATCGCCGATCTCGGCTGCCCGGATAGTGCCCGGTGCGGGTTTCGACCCCGCACAGTCAATCGTGAACGGCACCTCCCATTGGTTTAGCGCGACATCGGTGATGTAGGTGCTGGTCGTCGGATTATCCAAGGCAACCGGAGTCTTCTCGGGCAGCGTGGCATGCGCGCCGAACGTCGTGGAGACCTGGCCGGTCCGCCGTACGTCGGGGAGAAATGCCGTCTTCCAGTTCCGGATGCTTGAGCTATTGACGTCGGCCAACACCGTGATGGTGTCCGGTAAGAAAGTCGGCTGCGGATCCAGCGCTGTGCGCTGTGTCTCCTCGACCAGGTCAGCGCTCACGACCACGACCACGACCACGACGGAGGATCCGAGCGGGGCATCGTCCACCCGCGTCTTGCCTTTCCAGCTGATCGTCGCACTTGTGGACGAGCAGGCCACCGCCGTCTTTTTCGGCATGGGTGCCGGCGACGAGCACCCGGCGAGTGCGGCAACGATCGTGGCTGCGAGGGCGATGATGACCGGTGAAAAGGTGTTACTCGAGCGTGTCATCACCTCGCTCTATCAAGCCATTACTTTCAGGAGAGAAAGACCACTGCCAACCCGAGTCCGAGGATCGCGATCCACGACACGAGCCCGGCTGCGACAGCGCGCACGCCAGAGCGCGCGAGCTGCTCGAGTCGCAACGAGGCGCCGATGCCGAACAGTGCGGTGGCGAGGAGAGCGGACTGCACGATGTCCGCCCCAGCAAGCACGGTATTCGGCAGCGGCACGAACGATCGCAGGAGCACCGCAACGATGAATCCCAGAATGAACAGCGGAATGATCGGCGGTCGCTTCGTTGAGACATCCGGCGAGGCCTCGGTGGCTGCATCGCGCCTGCGCGTCTGGATCGACGCTATCGCGACCATGGGAGCGAGCATCAGTACCCTGGTGAGTTTCACGACGACCGCGATCGCGAGGGCCGCCGCGCCCGCGGTCTGGGCGGTGGCAACGACCTGCCCGACGTCGTGCACGCTCGCGCCGACCCAGTGCCCGAATTGACGGTCGTCGAGGTGGAATAGCGAGGCGAGGGCGGGGAGCACCACGATCGCGAGTGTGCCGTAAAGGGTCACGAGAGTGATCGGTGTGCCGCTGTCCTTTTCGGGGGAACGACGCGCGGCGGCCATCGCCCCGACTGCGGATACGCCGCAGATGGAGAAGCCTGCCGCGATGAGCACGGCCTGGTCACCCTCGAGGCGGAACAGTCGGCCGATCAGCCAGGTGATTATGAAACTCAGCACGACGAGCACCACGATCGCGAGGATCGCGACCCATCCCAGGCGCGCGATGTCGACAAGGCTGAGCTTCAATCCGAGCACCACGATGCCGAGCCTCAGTAGTCGGCGTCCCGCGAGAGTGAGACCCGGTGCGAGCGATCCGTCCAGGCCACTACGGAAGAGCGGTATCGTGCCGACGATGACACCGAGGATGAGCGCGGCCGTGAGCCACGGGAGGCCGGGAAGGAGGAGGTGCAGCCCGAAGCCGGCGGCCGCGCCCACAGCGGCGAGAGCGAGACCGGGAAGCCAGCGAAGCCGGGTCACGAAGTGAGGGTCTTGATCACACGCGGTTCTTTGCCGGGTTGCTGAGGGTACCGATTCCCTCGATGGTGATGTCGATCGTCTGCCCGTCGAGGAATCCGCCCAGGCCCGCTGGTGTGCCGGTCATGATGACGTCGCCGGGAAGAAGAGTCCAGACATCCGATACGTACTCGATAATTTCGGGGATCTTGTGCAGCATGTCACGGGTATTACCCTGCCGACGGGGCTCCCCATCGACGAAGGTCTGGATCTCGAGGTTCGACCAATCCAGCTCGGTTTCTATCACCGGCCCCAGCGGCGCAAAGGTGTCGTACCCCTTGGCGCGAGCCCACTGGCCATCCGCGAACATCTGGTCACGCGCCGAGATGTCGTTGCCGATCGTGTAGCCGAAGATAACCTCCGCGTAGTCCGCAGCCCTTACCCGCTTGGCGATCTTGCCGATCACAATCACGAGTTCGCCCTCGTGCACAATGCGTCCCTCGACCGGCGGCATCTGGATCGTGTCGCCCGGTCCGACCACGGCGGTGTTCGGCTTGAGGAAGATGAGCGGTGCCTCCGGACTCGCCGCATCGTTCTTGAGTTCATCACGGTGCGCCGCGTAGTTGAGTCCGATACAGACGACCTTCGAGCGCGGGATCACCGGGGCGAGCAACTTCACATCACCGGCAGCGACCCGCTCCCCGGTCGTGCCGAATCCGCTGAACATCGGGTCGCCGGAGAGAACGACATAGTCGTCACCGTCGAGGATTCCATAACGAGGATCGCCCCCGTCGACGGAGAAGCGCGCAATCTTCACTCGGCTGGAGTTTCGAGAGCCGTCGGAGCTGCTGACTCGTCGCTGTCGAGTCGCGTCATCCAGCCGTGACGGTCGTCGACTGTGCCGTACTGGATGCCGGTGAGCTCTTCACGGAGCGACAACGCAAGCGCGCTGCTCTCGTGCACAATCTCAAAGCCCTCGGCTTTGAGAAGTCCGATCGGCGCTACTACCGCTGCTGTGCCGCAGGCAAAGGCCTCGACAATGTCCCCGGATGCCGCTCCCTCGCGCCATTCGTCGATGGTCACGGGGCGACGCTCGACCGTGTGGCCGCGGTCTTCGGCGAGCTGCAGGATCGAGTCACGCGTGATGCCTTCGAGGATGCTGTCAGAGGCCGGGGTGAGGAGCGTGCCATTTTTTTTCACCAACACGATATTCATGCCGCCGAGCTCTTCGAGGAACCTCTCCTCCTCGGAGTCGAGGAACAGTACCTGGTCGCAGCCGTGCTCGTAGGCTTCCGCCTGGGCGATGAGCGACGACGCGTAGTTACCGCCGGTCTTGGCCGCACCGGTTCCGCCCCTGCCCGCACGGGAGTAGGTGGTCGACAGCCAGATGGACACCGGGGCGAGTCCGCCGGAGAAGTATGCCCCGGCCGGGCTGGCGATCACGTAGAAATTGACTTTCTCCGCCGGCCGCACCCCGAGAAACGCCTCCTTGGCGAACATGAAAGGTCGAAGGTAGAGGCTCATGTCGGGCGCAGTGGGCACCCAATCGCTATCCGCGGCGATCAGTTCGCGAAGGGAGTCGAGGAAGTACTCGGTCGGCAGCTCGGGCAGCGCGAGGCGCCGCGCCGACCGCTGCATCCGCGCAGCATTGGCTTCCGGGCGGAAGCTCCAGATCGAGCCATCCCCGTGCCGGTAGGCCTTCAGCCCCTCGAAGATCTCTTGCCCATAGTGCAGCACCGCCGCCGCCGGGTCGAGTTCGATCGGGCCGTATGGCTGCACTCGAGGTCGGTGCCAACCTCCGCGGGCCGACCAGCAGATGTCAACCATGTGATCGGTGAAGTGCTTGCCGAACCCCGGATCGGAGAGGATTGCCGCGCGCTCCAGTTCGGCAAGCGGCTCGGGGTTGGGGCGGCGAGTGAAGTTGAGCGTAGCCGGAGCGAGGAGGTTTTTCATGGGATCCCTATTTTCTTACGAGCCAAAATTCTGGCACATCTCAATTGTGCGCCAGGAGCAAGCGGATAGCGTCGCCGACCTGCGAAGTGGTTCTGGGAGCGGCCCCGCGCGAGGCGAGATCGGCAGTGACGGCCACTGTGACCCTCGCCGCGGCATCCGCGAGCCGGAGATGATCGAGCAGGAGAGCGGTGGAAAGGATGGCCGCGGTCGGGTCGGCCTTCTGCTGACCGGCGATGTCCGGCGCCGAACCGTGCACCGGTTCAAACATCGAGGGAAACGTGCCGTCGGGGTTGATGTTGCCGGACGCGGCAAGCCCGATTCCGCCGCTGATCGCGGCCGCGAGGTCGGTGAGGATGTCGCCGAAGAGATTGTCTGTGACGATCACGTCGAACCTGCCCGGGTCGGTGACCAGGAAAATAGTGGCAGCATCCACATGCAGGTAATCCACGGAGACCGCCGGATACTCGAGGGCAACCCGGTCGACCGTGCGCTGCCAGAGACTGCCCGCATAGGTGAGCACGTTGGTCTTGTGCACGAGCGTGAGCTTCTGGCGGGGACGAGCGGATGCCGCGGTGAATCCGTACCGCACCAGGCGTTCGACGCCGAATGCCGTATTCACCGACACCTCGTTCGCGACCTCGTGCGGAGTTCCGACCCGGATGGCGCCACCATTGCCCACGTACGGACCTTCGGTGCCCTCGCGCACGACGATGAAGTCGACGGTACCCGGAGTAGCGAGCGGCGAGATGATCCCGGGAAGAAGCCGTGTCGGTCGTAAGTTCACGTAGTGGTCGAGGGCGAAGCGGAGGCGCAGCAGGAGGCCGCGTTCGATCAAACCGCCCGCGAGACGGGGATCTCGGGGGTCGCCGCCGACCGCACCGAGCAAGATCGCGTCGTGACGCTTGAGCTCGTCGAGTCCAGCATCACTCAGGATCTCACCGGTGGCGAGATAGTGAGTCGCTCCGAAGGGGAAGAGCGTGGTGGTGAGTTCGACATCCGCCGTCATCACCGCCTCGAGCACCTTGACCGCTTCCGCGACGACCTCCGGGCCGATTCCATCCCCGGGGATGAGGGCGATTGCGATACTGCGGGTCATGGGATGACTCCAGGAAGAGAGCTGATGAAAGACGAGTGGCCCGTGTTTCGAGCCGGTTCCCAGCGTACCCGCAGCAGATTGTCGTGTGATTTGTCCCCCTTTCAGGGGGCAGACGGTTAGCATTATCGGCGGAGGCTGAAGCTGTGCGTGATCTCTAGGCACATATTCACACCACTACTGCACGACCGAAAGGACTCATCATGGGTATCGGTACAGGAATTTTCCTTTTCGTTGTCGGCGCGATCATTGCGTTCGCTATCAGCCTCACGGTCCCGGGGGTCGACCTCCACCTCATCGGGTACCTCCTCATGGGGGCTGGCGTCGTCGTGTTCCTCATCTCGATCATCATGGTCTCGCGTAAGCGCTCCACTGTGTCGACCACCCGAACGGCCGTTGACCCCACGGGCACGGAGAAGACCACGAGCCAGGAGACCCGCGGCGACATCATCTAAGCGCTGCACGTTGACCGGCGCGTCCTCCTTTCGATTCGGGTTCGACTGGGGGGCGCGTCATCGTCACCGCGGTGGTGTACCGGCCATCCGCTAGATGTCAAGGACAAGTTGCGGTGTCGTCGCGCGTGAGACACAGGGAAACATGATTCCGGCGCGGTCCTTCTCTTCGTCATCGACGACCGAGTCGAGGTGGTCGGGCAGTCCGCTCACCACTCGGACTTCACAGGTGCCGCACACCCCCTTGCGACAGGACCCGAGGACGGGCAGCCCATTGTGCTGCAGCGCATCGAGGATGCTCTGACCGGCAGGAACATGGAAATCTTTCTTGCTCTTGCGGCAGCTCACTTCAACCGATTGGGATCCGCCGATAGCGGTGCGTTCGATGGGCTGGAATCGCTCGACGTGCAGTCGTTCCCGCGGGACGGCGGCCGCGACCCGCGCCGTGAGCGCCTCCGGGCCGCAGCAATAGACATCCGTCTCGACAGCGGCCAGGAACTTCTCGAAGTTGAGGCCTCCGACGTTCTCGTCCGAGGCATGCACCAGCACGCGTCCCGGGTAGCGGTCGACGAGTTCATCCGCGAAAGCCATCGAGCCGCGGCTGCGGCCAACGTAGACGAGGTGCCACTCCCGTCGTTGCGGCAGTGATTCGATCATCGCCTTGATGGGGGTGATGCCGATCCCTCCCGCAATAAAGGTGTATGAATACGCGGGCTCCAGCTCGAAGTGGTTGATGGGCCCCGTCACCTTCAGCTGAACATCCGGGCGGGCGTTGGAATGTATCCAGCTGCTTCCCCCCAGCGAATCAGAGGTGCGGAGTACCGCGATGTCGAAGTGGGAACGGTCGGCCGGATCCCCGCACAGCGAGTACTGGCGTTCTAATCCGTTGGGAAGAATAAGCGTGAGGTGCGCCCCAGCCTGCCAGACCGGCAGAAACTCGCGATCGGTCGGCACCAGCCGAATCCCGAGAACCCCCTCTGAGACATGGAATGTAGCGGCGATTCGCATCCTCACCCGATCCAGAAAGAGAGGCAGCGCGACGGACCCGGTTGCGATACCGTCGCCCGAATGGACGGTCCCGTCCCGCGCTTCGACAGCGGAGACTATTCGCACCGCCGCGCTGCCCCGGCCTGAAGTGGACCGAGTGCCGGTAATCACTCGAACGAGAACAGCGACGACCGAGAGACCGATTAGGGAGAGTGCCACGATGCGATACCAGAGCGCAGTAACGTCCGTGCCCGTCAGTCCAGCGTGAAAGGAGACCAGCACGACGATCAGGTAGCTGGAGTAATGAACTACCTTCCAGAACCGCCTCGGAAGCCAGCGCAGGAGAAGTGAAGAACCCTGCACGGCAATGAGCAGGTAGAACGCAAGGATACCGATCGCGACGGGGAAGCTGCGGTACGCGGCCGCGAAGGGTACGAGTACCTCCGAGAGGGAGAAATGAAGCCAACCGTCGAGTATGAGGGTGACCATATGGAGGATCACCATGACAATCGCGGTGCCACCGAGATAGCGATGCAGGTCTTGCAACCACGAGGGATTATCGACCTTCCGCAGCACGCGCGTGGAGAGCAGAGTGCCCCAGACCACGGACAGTGTCATCAGCGCCCAGGCGACAACAGCGCTGGCACGAGTGACGTACCACCACAGATGGGGTGAATTCATGCGTAGTCCAGCCAGTTCGAGGAGATGTGGAGTGTTCCGCCGCGGTCGATGACGCTTCCTGCAGCCCCGACGGTGGGAAGCCAGGCGAGGTAATCCGCGGTAGGCCGAAGGAACCCGGGTTTGGCCAAGGTCTCCGCGTACCACCCGTGGGTGGCAATGACGGAGACGGTGTCGGCGGTGCCCACCGTGCTCGTTCCGGTGCTGGCATCCATCAGGTGATGGCGCTCGTCAACCCCCGAACCCCACCGACGCTTCAGCTGGCTCGAGGTAACGATGGCACCGCTTCCCAATCGAACGATCGCAGCGTACTCGCCCTCCGCATGAGGGTCCTCGAGACCAATACGCCAGCCCTGCGCTTCGGGCGCTTCTCCGGCCACGACGACGTCGCCACCGATCTCCGCCATCACCCCCCGGGCACCCTCTGCGAGGGCAAACTCACAGATCAGATCGGCGGCGAGCCCCTTGCCGATGCCACCGGGGTCGAGCGTGGTGCCGTAGGGAAGTGAGATGGTGTCATTCTCGATCACCATCCCGCCGATCTCGCCGGGGGCCCGCGCCGAATCGGGGAGAGTGGTCGACCGGTCCGGATCGACACGCGAAGTGACATAGCCCGCGGCCAGGAGTTGCGGGAGAAGGGTGGGATCGAAGTCTCCGCCGGTCCGCGCAAATCCGGCGAGCATAGCGGTCGCGAGCCTGACGGTGAGCGGATCTACCTCGGTGACTGCACCTTCGGCCCAGTTGAGCATGGTGATGTCACTCGTGGGAAGGAAACGGCTCCACAGGCTTTCACAGCGATGGGCGAGCGCAAAACAGGAATCATGAAGCTCCGGGGATCCGCCCACAAGAGTGATGGTGCTGTGGCCGCCCATGTGCCGTTCTCGCCGCGACTTCGCCATCGGTTGGCCACCGGTGATGGCGAATGCAGCACGAACGGCGTCCCCTGAAATGGACCGGGCCCCCACGTGCTCAGCCTCCCGAGCCGCCGGTGGTCCCCTGAACCGGAACCGGAGCCGGAGCGGCGGGAGCACGAGCGGGAGCCGGAGCAGCGGTCGGAGCGGCGGGAGTAACGGCCGGTACGGCGGGAGTAACGGCCGGTACGGCCTTGGCCGGTGCAGCAGCAGGCGCGAGCACCGGTGCGGGTACCGGTACGAGCAGCGCGGCCGCCGGAACCGGGTCGCCCGTCGTGGCCGTAGCGTGGCCACTCACGGGTACTACCGCCGTTGGAGTCGGTCCGGGAGTTGCGGCGCTCCCGGTGTTCTCGGCGCCCTGCGCGTGCGAGCTCAACTGGAGGCCCGCGACGATGCCGACGAGAGCCACGATCGAGACCACTCCGGTCACGTTGCGAGCCCGTCGAGCGGGATGGATGGGGCTAGTCATCCAGGTGGCTGGATCCCCCATCATGGGAATCATCGCTCTCGTGGGTCGGGGCCGGGGACGGGGTCGAGTAAGGGGAAGAAGACGGGCTCGACGACGTCGAGTGTTCCTCGGACTCATGTTGTTCCGCGGGCGGGGTCTGAGTTATCGGTCCCGGTTTCGCGGCCGCGTGTGCCGGTTCACTCGGCTCGGGGGGTGTTACGGGGGATGAAACGGGCTCATCGCTCGTCGTCCCGTTGGGTGTCGCCGTTGGGGTTGCCGTGGGTGCTGGGGTGGGGATGAGGACTTCGGTCGCATTTGTCGGGGTCGACGATGAGACGAGTGAGAGCGTGCCGGAATTGACGGCCATGGCCGCTCCCGCGGTGCCGAGGACGGCGATGACCGTGAGGATCGTGATAGCAGAAGATTTCATCTCATCACCATAAGAATCGACCCCTACAGATTCGGCCCGGGGAAATCCAAGATCTGTCAAAGATTTACGGCGATGGTGGGACAAATACTCGGGAAGTCCGCTGGGGCACCACAATTGAGCCATGCGCGTGCTGGTGGTCGAGGACGATGCCGCTGTCGCGGGCGGGATCATCGACGGATTGGCGCTCGCCAACTTCGAATCCCGGCTGGTCACCACCGGTCGAGGCTGTCTCGACACTCTGCCAGGCTTCGCGCCGGACCTGATCCTGCTCGACCTCGGACTGCCGGACATGGACGGAACCGACGTGTGCCGTGCGATCCGGCGTGATCTGCTCACACCGATCATTGTCGTAAGTGCGCGAAGCGACGAGATCGATCGAGTAGTTGTGCTCGAAATGGGTGCTGACGACTTCGTAGTCAAGCCATTCGGCATGCGGGAACTCGTCGCCCGCATGCGCGCGGTAGTCCGGCGCACGGGCGCCGCGGATGCGGGAGGGCTGTCCCAGACCAAGACCTTCGGTCCCCTTTCGGTCGACCTCCGGGCACAGAAGGTGACCGTCGGCAGCGAGGAGGTCCATCTCACCCCGAAGGAGTTCGAACTACTGGTCTACCTCTCACAGGATCCGGGCGCCGTGTTTCGACGGTCTGAGATACTCCACAACGTCTGGGATACCAACTGGTATGGCACTACCAAGACCCTGGACACCCACATCGCGTCGATCAGGAAGAAACTCGGCGATCCGCGTTGGATCGAGTCAGTGTGGGGCGTGGGCTTCCGGTTCGAGGTGCCCACGTGAAGTGGCGCTTCACCGCCGTTCTCATGATCGTTGCGTTGATCGTGGTGCTGGTGCAGGACGTGCCCTTGAGCGTTCAACTCCGGGTGGTCGAACGTGACCGCATCATCACCTCGCTTGAACGGGATGCCTTCGTGCTCGCCGGCCGAAGCGAAGAGTCCCTCCAATCCGCCACCTCCACCGATCACACGGTGATCACCGAACTCGCGCGACAGTATCGTGCGGCTGGCGGCGCTCGCGTCGTCATCGTCGATTTCTCCGGCATCGCGTTGGTGACCAGTGACGACGACAGTGCCGCCGTCGGCAGTTCGTACTTCTCCCGGCCCGAGATCGCAAAGGCGCTCACCGGCCGGATCGCCTCCGGCGAGCGGTTCTCCGACACTCTTGCTGAGCAACTGCTCTATGTCACGGTGCCGGTCCTCAGCGGTGCGAAGATCGTCGGTGCGGTGCGCCTTACCTACCCGGCCCAGTTCGTCATCGATGCGCTCAACCAGCGCCTACTCACCCTCTGGCTCGTCGCGCTGACCACGGTGCTGCTCGCCGGAATCGTCGGGTTCGCGCTTTCCACAACAATCACCCGCACACTCGAGAAGCTCGAGGAGACGACGGGTCACCTCGCCGAGGGTCGCCTGCACGTGAGAGCGGACGAACGAACCGGGGCTCCAGAGCTACGCTCCTTGTCCCGCTCCTTCAATGTGATGGCGGAGAGGCTGGATGCGCTGCTCGAGCAGCAGCGCACATTCGCTTCGAACGCGTCCCACCAGCTGCGCACTCCGCTCACGGCGCTCCGGCTGCGCCTCGAATCCGCACGGGCGCTGATCGCCACGGATGCCGCTGGCGCCTCGGACCGCCTCCAGACCGCCGAGGCCGAAGCGGAACGGCTCGGCGAGATCATCGAGGGTCTGCTTCTGCTGAGCCGCACGGAATCCAGTTCGGCACCGCTCGAAACTGTCGACCTCGCGGTCATCGCCCGCGACCGGGTGGATCACTGGGCTCCGCTCGCCCAGGAATCCGGAGTCACGCTGCAGTTCGACGGTCCGCGCTCGACGCCGATCACCGCGGTCGCGACGGCCGCCGACCAGATCGTCGATAACTATCTCGACAACGCCTTGACACACAGCCCTCCCGCCAGCACGATCATCGTGCGCGTAGAGCAGCAGTCCGGCTCGACCCTGCTGCACGTACTCGACGAAGGCCCCGGAATGCCACCCGAGGCGAGATCCCAGGCATTCGATCGATTCTGGCGTGGACGTCCTGACGGAGCGGGCACTGGGCTGGGACTCGCAATTGTGGCTCAACTGGCATCGGCGAGCGGAGCATCCGTCAACCTGGACAACCGGGAGTCCGGTGGGCTCGACGCGAGCGTTCGATTCGCCGCATCGAGCTGACCTGCTCCGCGCCGAGTCGCTCGGTCACTCGCGCGTAGTAGCGCAGAACGGCCTCGTTCTTCTCACCGGCGGACGCCGCAGCCAATGCGTCGAGGGCTGCGACGTGATCTCCCCGCCGCTCCTCGACATCCGCGAGCGCGGCGAAGATACGGCGGTCGAACTCGGCGGTCGACCGCCCGGTGAGGCGTCGGAGCTCGACCGCGGCACGGTCGAGCTCGGCGGGCTGCAGATGGCTGCGAGCGATGATGGCACCGAGAGTGACGACCGGCGCCGGCCAGACCCGTGAGAGCCCGTGGTACAGAGTGTAAATCGCTCCCCAGTCCGTCTGCTCCCAGGTCGCTGCAGAGCAGTGCAGGCCGGCGATACCCGCCTGTAACGCGAATCGTCCCCCTCCGGGCAGCGCCTGAGCCGCGAGTGCCAATCCCTCCCGGATACGCTGCCGCCCCCAGGCCGAACGGTCGACCTCTGCGAGGGTGAGCGGCATTCCGTCGGCGGTGGTGCGGGCCACTCCCCGCGCCTCGCTGAGCTCGATCAGAGCGAGCAACCCCACAGCTTCGGTATCGACCGGATGCTCCGCCACGATCGACCGGGCGAGGATGAAGGCCAGCGCGGAGAGTCGCGAATCCATGAGTTCGCTTCCCACGACGGCCGTGTGGCCGAGCGTATAGACCCCGTAGATAGTGGTGAGCGCTGCACCGAGTCTCTCGGCACGATCAGTCGCGCCCGGCCACGAAAAGCGCTCGCCCGAGCGGGCGATCGACCGCTTCGCGCGGGTGAGCCGCGCAGCGATGGTCGCCGGGGACGTGCCGAAGAAGTCCGCGATTTCTGCGGTCGGCACGCCGCAGACGATGCGCAGTGCGAGGGCGACCTGCTGCTCAGGCGAGAGCACTGGATCGCAGGCGACGTAGACGAGTCCGAGCCGGTCATCGATTTCCTCCTCGGCATTCCTCTGCACCTCGGGTTCCGCGATGAGTGGCAGCTTCTGCCGCAGCACAGCTTCACGACGAAGAGTGTCGACCGCGACGTGGCGCGCGGTGGTCGTCACCCACGCTCCGATGTTGTGCAATTCCTCCCCGGCGGCGATGCGGGCGGCGGCGCGGGCGAACGCCTCTTGGGCGCTCTCCTCCGCGACATCCACGCTGCCGTACGCGCGGAGAACAGCCCCAACGACGCGGGGCCATTCCTCGGCAAATGCCGTCTCGAAGGCGGAACTCATGGGTTCATTCTGGACTCGAAGACGGCGATCCGGATGATCTACATCCCAGACATGTCCCAGACGGGATGGAGCTCGAGTCGATCCCCGGTGGGGCACAGCGCGGCGAGTTCCTTCGCTTGGTCGAGCGAATCTGTCTCGATCAGGTAGTAGCCGCTGACGACCTCGGTGGTCTCGGCGAGTGGCCCGTTGGTGAAGACCGCCGGGTGGCCGCCTTTGGCGGGCACGATCCCGATCGAGGAGGCCGGTCCCTGGAGAGCCTCGCCGCCGAGGATCTTGGCACCGGCGGCAGCGACAGCGGCCGAGAAGGCGCCGTGTGCGCGACTCGCTTCTTCCATCCCGCCCTCCGGAACGTCGTTCGGGTCCCACGTTGGCTCGATAATGAAAATGAGGTATTTGTCAGACATGATCACTCCCTGGATAACGGACCCGCTCCGATGCGGCTGGCCCTTCTCCCCTACGACGAAGGGAGACGGGAGGAATCGACACAACGAGGAAGAATCCTTGCTCGGAGGATACCGGCGTGGGTCCACGGGGTGGTCGCCATCGTTGACGAGGTGCCGGTCATGCCCGGCGAGGGCGCTGTGCAAGCGGCACCCTGCGGTAAGCGCGGAAGGCGCAGGGTCGGCAGGCGCGTTTACTTGCGGTGATCGGTGAACCAGGGCGGGACCGGACGCTCAACACAGCACACAGCACCCACCACCCAGCACGGCGAATCGAAGAACAGCCTGCCCGCGAACACCTAGTCGGTGATATCGACCTCGCACAGGAGGTCGGCCTGGATGGCGACGCGCACGATCTCGAGGAGCGCGTCGGGCACCGGAGAGTCGACGGTGAGCACGCTCAATGCCTGGCCGCCCGCCTCCCGACGGCTGATCTGCATACCCGCGATGTTGATGCCGGCCTCGCCGAATTCCTTGCCGTACAACGCGACGATGCCGGGGCGGTCAGTGTAAATCATCACTATGAGGTGCTCGGCGACCGGCACCTCCACGTCGTATCCATTGATCTCGACGATCTTCTGCGTCTGCTTCGGCCCGGTGAGGGTTCCGGACACAGAGATCTGGCTGCCGTCGCTGAGGGTGCCGCGAATGGTCAGCAGGTTGCGGTATTCGTCGCTCACTGCATCCGTCGTCAGGCGCACCGCAATGCCGCGCTGCTCGGCGAGCAACGGCGCATTCACGTAGCTCACCGACTCGCTGACGATATTCGTGAAGAGGCCCTTGAGGGCGGCGAGCTTCAGGACCTTCACGTCGAATTGGACGATCTCGCCACGAATCTCCACGTCGACCGCCGTGATCGGGCTCGAGGCGAGCCCGGCGAAGACCTGCCCGAGCTTTTCCATGAGCGGGATGCCCGGGCGCACAGTCGTATCGATGACGCCGCCGGCCACGTTGACGGCATCCGGAACGAGCTCACCGGACAGGGCGAGGCGCACCGACTTCGCAACGGAGACTCCGGCCTTCTCCTGCGCCTCGTCGGTGGAAGCACCGAGGTGCGGCGTGACGACGATGTTCGGCAGCGCGAGAAGTGGCGAGCCGACCGGGGGCTCGTGTACGAAGACGTCGAGGCCGGCACCGGCGATCGTGCCCGCCGTGAGCGCGCGGTAGAGGGCATCCTCGTCGATGAGTCCGCCCCGGGCGACGTTGACGATGTAGGCCGTGTCTTTCATGAGTGCGAACTGGGCGTCGCCAATCATTCCGGTGGTCTCTGGGGTCTTCGGCATGTGGATGGTGACGAAGTCGCTCTGGGCGAGCAACTCCTCGAGGCTGAGCAGAGTGACACCGAGCTGCTGGGCGCGGGTAGCGGTGACATACGGGTCGTAGGCCACGATGTTGGTGCCGAAGGCCTGCATGCGGGCAGTAATCAGCGCGCCGATACGACCGAGTCCGATGATGCCGATCGTCTTCTCGTACAGCTCGATACCGGTGTATTTCGAACGCTTCCACTGGCCCTCGGCGAGAGCGCCATGAGCAGCGGGGATGTGGCGTGCGAGGCTCAAGATGTGACCGACGGTGAGCTCGGCGGCCGAAATGATGTTGGAGGTCGGCGCGTTGACGACCATGCCCCCGGCCTCGGTGGCGCACTTGATGTCGACATTGTCGAGTCCGACTCCGGCGCGCGCCACGACCTTCAGGTGCTTCGCGACTGCAATGGCTTCGGCATCCACCTGTGTGGCGGAGCGGATTAGCACGGCGCTCGCCTCGGCGAGCGCGGCGAGCAGTGCCGGACGGTCGGTGCCGTCGACAGTGCGCACCTCGAAGTCGGGACCGAGGGCCTCGACGGTAGCGGGAGAGAGTTCTTCAGCGATCAGAACGATCGGCTTTGCCACGAATCGGATCCTTCGTTTGGAAAACAGGGGATGCCGCGTCAGGACGGACGCTTCGGCCATTGAACTTTATCTCACGCCCTCCACAGCACTGCACCGTGTGACGCCGTCCGGCAACGCGCCGCCTACCAAGAAGGCTCTGCAAGGATGGACGGATGTCCGCCTGTGAAATCGTGCAACTGGTGTTGCGGATCCTGTTGGCCCTTGTCTTCGTTGGCATGGGGATCACCCACTTCCGCCCGGGGCCGGCCCGGGGAATGGCCGCGATGATCCCCGAATATTTCACGCGCGGCGGCCTGCTCAGCGGTAAAAGTCTCGTGCGGTTCACCGGTGTCTGCGAGATCGCTGGCGGAATCGGACTACTCGTACCGGTAACCACTTTTCTCGCCGGCATCATGCTTGTGGTGTTTCTCATCGCAGTGTTTCCAGCGAATCACTTCGCGTCGCAGCATCCGGAGCGCTTTGGTGCTGCGGCTATCCCGTTCTGGCCGCGCTACATCGCCCAGCTTGTGGTCATCGCCATGATTCTGGTGTCGATCGTGACTGTACCGCGCTAGCGGGCGGCACCCCTCAGGCAAGCGCCTCGACCGACAGCGTCGTGGCGGCTACCAGGGTGAGGCCGATCACGAACACCAGCACCTTGAGCAGCACCGGCTTCCGGTGCCCGATGATGAACGCGAGCGTGTAGCTGACGGGGGGCAGGAGCACATCGATGACCAGCCACACCCACGGGATCGGCACCGGTGCGAGCTTCACGACCGCGCGCGCCTGGTTGTAGAGATTGATCTGCGCCGTGACACCGACCACATTCGAGATCGCCTCGAACAGGTCGTAGGCATAGACGAGCCCGAACAGGATGGCGACGGCGAGACCGAGCCAGCCGAGACGGGTGCGGGCGGGTGCGGTAGCGGTGTGGGTGTCACTATCAGCGTTGGTCATCAGGCTCCCAGTCCGAGAATGAAGGGCCATGGCGCGAGCAGCACGACCCCGAGCAGTAGCCAGAGGAGACGCACCCCGGCCCGGCGTTCACGGGCGAGCACCAGCACGCCGATGAACCAGCCCGCCGGAGCGGCGATCGCGAGAATCTGGCCCAGTCGATACATGAAGGTGAAGAACACTCCGGTGGATGGCACGGTGCTGCGTTGAACCCCGATGATCCAGCCGACCGTGAACAGCAGGAAGACGCCGCCGAAAACCCCGAGCGTCACGAGGAGTGCGGAGCTCGTCCCCGCTTCCTCGAAGGGCGCGTCGTCGGTGGGATTCTCCAGGACGGGAGCATCGACATGGGTCGGGTCGCTCTCGTCGCCCCAGCGGAGGGCTTCGTCGTCCGGTTCGATGGTCACGGATCAGCGGCTCAGTCGAAGCTGGATGACTTCGACCAGGTGAGGGGACAGCGGATGTTCCGGCTCCACACCGGTGATCGCAACGGCGAGTTCGTTCGCCGGCAGCCCGCTCGACAGCAATTCCTGCAGTTGCAGGCTCTCCTCGTCGCCCGGCACGTCGAAGCGCAGGGCTGCACCGACGGCATTGAGTAAGTCCCAGGCCGGCATCCCGCGCTCGGCCAGCTCGGCCGCAGGCCCGATGAAGCGTTCGTTGCGGCTGAGCTTGCGCATGGGGTTCCGTCCGACCCGCTCACAGGTGTCGGGAAGGTGCGGGTTCGAGAGTCGGATGAGGGTCTTCTCGATGTAGGCCTGCTGCTCGTCGGCATCGAACTCGTGCTTGGCCACCAGCAGGGACTTCGTCTCGGCAAGCGCGGCGCGCACCTCGGCCTGAAGTTCGGGGGTCGCAAGGGCTTCGCGGATCGACACCCAGCCACGATCGATTCCGTGATAGGCGGCAGCCGCGTGAGCGGTGTTCACGGTGAAGAGCTTGCGCTCGATGTAGGGGGCGAGATCGTCGACCCAGGTGATGCCGTAGATCTCGGGTGGTTCTCCGTGGAACGGCGCGCGATCGACGACCCATTCGAAGAACGATTCGATCGTGACATCCAGACCGCCCTCCTGTTCTGGCACGATGCGGTCGATCGCGCAGTTCGCAAACACCGCGTTGTGGCCCGGAGCGTGTTTGCGCACATGCTCGGCGAGGATGTCGGAGCCGCCGAGTGCGTTCTCGCAGGCGATGATCGTGAGCTTGGGAGCATGGTGGGGCCGGGCATCCAGTCCCCTGGCGATTACGGGAGCGATGAACTGCAGGATGCGCGCGCCGACAGCGGTCGTCACCACGTCGGCGGCGGCGATCACGGCAACCACATCCGCCTCATGCGTACGGCTGTTGAGTGCTCGAAAGTTGTCGACGACGCTGGACTGCGCACCTTCGCCGACCTCGTGCACGTGGTAGCTGTCGGCGGACTGGAGCTCTGCGATGATGTCGTCGTCGACATCGGCGAAGATCACCTCGTACCCGCTCGCGTGCAGAAACTGGGCGACGAAGCCGCGACCGATATTGCCGGCACCGAAATGGACAGCGGTCTTGTTACTCATGGCTGGCAATTCTAGTTCGGTGGGCCCTGTCATCTCTCTGTCACATTCCTGTTGTTTACTGAGGTCACAATGGATCTCATCGATGTACAGGAGGTGCGGGTGCCCGCTACGCGGGCGGATTTGCGGGTCGACGTCGGGGAGAAGGTACTAGCTGGTGGCACCTGGCTCTATTCCGTGAAGGAGACCGGCCTCCGGGCCCTCGTGGACATCACCCGGCTGGGCTGGAAGCCGGTGAAGTACACCGATTCCGCGCTGGTGATCGCAGCGACCTGCACGGTTGCCGAAGTCTCCCGCCTCACCCCGCCGCCGCTGCGCACCGACCCGGTCGGCGCGGGGAACGGGCGCGAGTCCCACGCCGATCCTCTCGCCCTGTTCTGGCAGTGTGCCAACTCGTTCCTCGGCTCGTTGACAATCGGGAATGTCGCGACCGTCGGCGGCAACATCGCCCTGGCGCTACCGGCCGGACCGATGATCTCGCTTGCCGCGAGCCTCGACTCGATTGCTGTGATCTGGATGCCAGCGGGCGGGGAACGCAGGATGCCCGTTGCCGACCTCGTCACCGGGGTGATGAAGACCGGTCTCGGGCCCGGCGAAGTGCTGCGTGAGATCGTGATCCCACGTACCTCGCTCGAATCGCGCACGGGATTCCGCCGCATCGCCCTCAATAATCTCGGCCGCACGGGCACCCTCGTGATCGCGCGGCGGGCCCCGAGCGGTGAAACAGTGTTCACCATTACCGGCGGCACCTCCCGTCCGGTGCAGCTGCGGTTCGACGAGCCGCCGACGTCAGCACTACTGAACGAGAGGATGCGGACGATCGACTGCTGGTACAACGACGCGCACGGCTCCCCCGACTGGCGTCTCGCCATGAGTGAGCGCTTCGCCGAACAGCTGAGACGGGAGATTGCATGAAATTCTCGGTGAACGGGGCGCCGGTCGAGGCGACCCCGGCGGCTGGCCAGGTGCTGCGCACCGTGCTTCGCGACATCGGCCAGTTCGATGCGAAAAAGGGTTGCGACAGCGGGGACTGCGGCTCCTGCTCGGTTCTGCTCGACGGCGATCCGATCCACTCCTGCATCTACCCGGCCCACCGCATCGAGGGTGCGGAGATCACAACCGTTGCGGGACTCGGCAGTCCGGAGCATCCGCATCCGCTTCAGACATCGTTCGTTGATGTGCCGGGATCTCAGTGCGGATTCTGCATGGCAGGCATGATCGTGACGGCCTCGACCTTCACCGAGCAGGACTGGGGCGACCTGCCGCGCTTGCTCAAGAGCAACATCTGCCGCTGTACCGGGTATCGCTCGATTAGTGATGCGATCTGCGGCACTCCGAACGCCAAGACGGCGGCATCCGGCGCGGCCGTCGGGCGCCTTCGGGCACCGGCCGGACTGCGGATCACCACCGGCGAGGAGCAGTTCACCCTCGACTTCCGCACGACCGGATTGTTGCATCTCGCGGTGTTGAAGAGTCCGCACGCTCATGCGCGTATCCTCTCCATCGACTTCTCCCGAGCGCTCGCGGCCGACGGTGTGCATGCCGTGCTCACCCACCGGGACTCCCCCGCGACGCTGTTCTCGACCGGCCGTCACGAGATGCGCACCGACGATCCGGATGACATGCTCGTGCTCGATCCGGTGCTGCGGTTCATCGGCCAGCGGGTTGCCGCGGTCATTGCCGATTCGGTCGCCATCGCGGAGCGGGCGCTCGCCCTGATCGAGGTGGACTACGACGTGCTTCCTGGAGTATTCGATCCGGAGCGTGCGCGCCAGCCGGGTGCCCCGCTGCTGCACGCCGATAAGGGCGCCGACCAGCGGGTCGCTGCGCCGGAGCGCAACGTGCTCGCAGAGCTGCACGGTGAGCTGGGGGATGTGGATGCGGCGATCGCCGCAGCGGATGCCGTCGTCACCGGCACCTGGCACACCCAGCGGGTCGACAACGCTGCCCTCGAGACCCACGCGACGCGCGGCTGGCTCGATGCCGACGGTCGACTCGTCCTGCGCACCTCATCGGAGGTACCGTATCTGGTGCGCGACGAACTGTGCCACATCTTCGATATCGCTCCGGAGCGACTGCGCGTCTTCACCGCGCGGGTCAGTGGCGGTTTCGGAGGCGGTTTCGGAGGCAAGTCGGAGCTCTTCACCGAAGACCTCGTGACCCTCGCCGTGCTGCGCACCGGGCGGCCCGTGCAATACGAATTCACCAGGGAGGACGAGTTCACCCTCGCCTCCCCGCGCCATCCGATGCGTGTGTCGGTGACTCTTGCCGCGACATCCGACGGCACTCTCACTGCCATGACAATCGACGAGTTGGCAGACACCGGTGCCTACGGCAACCACGGTATCGGGGTGGTGTACCGCAGTGTTCACGAGTCGATCAGTGTGTACCGCTGTGCGAACAAGCGGGTGGATGCCGAGTCGGTGTACACGAACAACCTGCCCACTGGAGCCCTCCGCGGCGACGGGCTCGGGCAGGTGATCTTCGCGATCGAATCGGCGATGGACGAGCTCGCACGCACCCTCAACATCGACCCCTTCGAGCTACGCCGGCGCAATGTCGTGGTGCCGGGAGACGACATGGTGGTCGTCGAGCCGCACGTCAGCTATGGCTCCTACGGGCTCGACCAGTGCCTCGACCTGGTGCAGGAAGCGCTTGCTGGTGCGGCGCCGGTCACGGATTCCGAGTGGCTGGTCGGTACCGGCATGGCCCTCGCGATGATCGCTTCCCTCCCTCCGCGCGGACACGACGCGGATGCGACGGTCGCCCTATTGCCGAATGGTGGCGTCGAAGAGGGTGGCGCGCGACTCGGTGGACGCTTTGTTTCAGCCGCCGAGCTCCTGGCAACGGGGCCGCTTGCTGCTCCCCGCTCAATGGTGTTCACCGTGCACGGGTTTCGCGTCGCGGTCAATCCCGGCACTGGCGAGGTGCGAATCCTCCAGTCGGTGCAGGCGGTTGCCGGCACTGTGCTCAATCCCGGGCAACTGCACGGGCGGATTGAGGGGGCGACTGCCCAGGCCATCGGCAACGCACTCTATGAGGAGGTGCGTCTGGATGGTGCCGGGCGCGTCACCACCACCGCGTTCCGCAACTATCACGCGCCGCGGTTCGGTGACATCCCCGACACCGAGGTGTTCTTCGCCGAGACCTTCGACGTGCTCGGGCCGCTCGGGCCGCTCGGAGCGCTCGAGCCGCTCGGAGCGCTCGAGCCGCTCGGAGCGAAGTCGATGAGCGAGGCGCCCTACAACCCGGTGGCGCCGGCACTGGCCAACGCGATCCGGGATGCGCTCGGCGTGCGCCCACACGAGCTACCGATGTCGCGAGAGCGGTTGTGGCGGCTGGTCTCGGGCTCCGCGCGGTAGGACGCCCGGGGTGTTCCACGCGCGCCGGCGGTCACGCCGTCCGCAGCCCCCCCTCTCACAATCGACTTGGTAGTTGTTGCGAGTTTGCGTGACGCTAAGTCGCAACAACTACCAAGTCGATTGCTGAATCGGTGCACGCTGGTGCCGTTGGGTAACGGGCGCCCAGTGGATAGAACCGGCTGTATCGAAGAGCGGGCCGGCGGATGGCTCGGACCGTGCCGCGATCACCTCCGCGAGAATCTCCAGAGCGGTCTTTTCCACCCTGCTTGCACCGATCTCGAGTCCGATCGGCGACCGCAGAAGAGCGATAGTATCCTCCCCGAGGCCGCGCCCGCGCAGGGAGGTGACGCGTCGATCGTGTGTGCGGCGGGATCCCATCGCGCCGACGAATCCAGCGGCCGAAACGAGCGTGAGGGCGATGAGTTCCGCATCGAACCGGGTGTCGCAGCTGAGCACGCAAATCACGGTGTGGTCATCGATGTCCGCCATTTCGAACCGCACTCTCGGCCAGGCGAGCACGAATTCGGCTCCCGGAAATCGCTTCGGTGTAGCGCGGAAGGAACGTGGGTCTCACGGGGCCACCCGATACCCGAGGGCCTGCGCCGAGGCAGATGGCGCCGAGGATGATCAGCTACGGGTAGAGAGGCGGATACCCGGCTCACGATGCAGGTCGCGCAGCTCGTGGCCCCGGCGATTACCGAGCGCGAGCTGCGCGGAAAGGCGATGACGGGTTCTGTCGCTGGTCTCGGGCGGTCGGGGCTCGGCACCCTGAGCCGGATCCGGCGCAGATATTTGCGTGTGAGATGTATCGGTCTTCGCCGACGGTGGCATCGCCGATGCCGTGGTCGGCATGCTCCGGGCGGATCCCGGGCGACGACTACGAACTGGTCGTGCGAGACCACCCTCGGTCCCGAGGCTCGGTCTGGCGAGAGCTCTGGTTCAGTTCCGGGTCGGCCGCACTCACGACGCCGATGCACATCGCGGCGTTCTGCTTTTCATCGAGTGGAGTGAGAATCGAGTGCCCCTGGTCGATATCGCTCTCGAGCGACGGCGCCTCGTCGGTGCCCACCCGGCAGCGAGGCTGCACGAACACCCCCGCGCCCTCCAGCACCTCGAGGATGCCGCCGAACAGCGGAGCCACGGGCGGCATAACTCCTGCAACATGCCCGGCTCGTCGAAGCAGCCCCTACAATCCCGGGGGTTCGTCGGCACGCGCCCGCAAATCGCAGGAGTTATGAAGAAGAAGAACCCGCGACGCTTCCCGTGGCACGATGGAACCGACCCAGGAGCCAGCCATTTCCCCCACCCACCTGACCGAAGACGGCATACGCTTCGTTACCGAACGGCACCTCGCCACACTCTCGACGCTCTCCAGCAACGGATCCATCCATGCAGTGCCGGTCGGATTCATGCTTCATGACGACACCGCTTTCGTCATCACGTCGCGGTCATCCCAAAAGGTGCTCAACGCGCGCCGCGCGGGTCACGCCACGATCTGCCAGGTGGAAGGGGCTGGTTGGATCACCCTGGTCGGGCACGCTGAGGTGCTCGACGACCCGGAAAGCGTCGCTCTCGCCGTGACCCGATACGCTGCGCGCTACCGCCAGCCGCGGGTGAGTCCAGAGCGGGTCACGATTGCGGTCCGGGTGGAGCGAATACTCGGATCCGCGGGCTTCGTCGAGCGCTAAGTTACTTCCGGACGGGCTTCGTCGCCAGCAGAATCGTGTCGATCGCAACGCTGCCGTCCGCCGTGGTGCGGTCGTAGCGGCGGCACTCGGCGATGTCGAGGGAGAGGGCTGCGGCTGCGGAACGCACGGTCTCGAGGTCCCAGAGTACGGCGGGATCCTTCGGACCGCCCACCCCGTGCTCGAGATTCTCACTGTCGTGGCCGATCAGAGCGAGGGTTCCACCGGCGTCGAGCGAGTGAACAGCGTTCGAGATTGCGACGGTGAGCTGCACCGCTGGAAGCTGCAGATAGGCGATGACCACGAGATCGACGGGCGTCGGGGAGACCCAATCGGTGGCATCCGCCGTCACCCAATGCAGGTCAAGTGAAGCTATGGAAGCACGTTGACGTCCGATCGCGAGACCAGCTGCAGAGAAGTCCACGGCGGTGACATTCCAGCCGAGCGAGGCGAGCCAGAGGGCATTCCTCCCCTCGCCTGCAGCCAGGTCGATGGCGGTGCCTGACTTCAGAGGGCTGATAACCTGCGCGATCCAGGCGTTCGGCTCGATTGACCATACTGCTGCTCCCTCTGCAGCGGCTTTGGCATAGCGGTCGTTCCAGAAGGCATCACTCACAGGGAATCCCATTGGTCGGAGATGAGGGCGGGTGAGGTCTTACGCCCACGGCCGGTGCTGGACTGATTGATGCCGCGAATGTCCTGCTTTTGAGGCACCGCGCGCCCGAGCTCGACCGCCGCGGCGACGCCCTCGGCGAAGACATCGCGCGCAGCGTGAGTGCGATCGAGGTACCCCCTCGTAGCACGATCTCGATAAAGGTGCGCAGCAGCGACATGTGCTCGGGGCTCCATGTGCTCGGGGCATTCGGGCAATGGCGCGATCGTCATCCTTCCATTATTCAGGAACCGGTGGGGTGCGACGGTCGGATGTCACCTGCCGGAGTCCCTGTGGTGAACAACTGTCCCTTCCGTCCCAAAACCTCCTGAATAATGGAACAACGAAAGAAGGTGACAGCGGATGACCGTACTGACCGAGTGGGTTGTGGGAGCGGCAGGCTATGTCGTGGAAGCGGTGGCCCCGCCAGCGTGCATCGACGTCAGCGCAGGGCGGATCATCGGATCCAGGGAGTTCGCCAGATTCCTCGCTGACGACGATAGGTCTCTCACCGAGACCCACGTCCGGCCCCGCGGGCTGAGTGATGCCAATTACCCTCACGACGACGCTCCGGATGCCGAGCCGGTCTGGCTCGCGTCGGTCGGCCTGGGATGAGCGCCCTCCAGGCGACCGACGCGCGATGGCTCGAACGCACCATCGATCTCGCCACGCTCAATATCGCGAACGGCGGCGGCCCCTTCGGCGCAGTCATCGTGCGCGGCGACGCTCTCGTCGCCGAGGGACAAAACCGGGTGACGGCCGATCTCGACCCCACCGCGCACGCCGAGGTGGTCGCCATTAGGGCCGCCTGCCGGGCGGAGCAGTCGTTCTCGCTGGCCGGGGCGACGCTCTACACCTCGTGTGAGCCGTGCCCGCTGTGCCTCTCCGCCGCACTATGGGCCCGGGTGGATCGAGTGGTATTCGCGGCCGACCGGCACGACGCCGCCCGCGGCGGGTTCGACGACCGTGAGTTCTACGAACTGTTCACGCGCGATCGAGGGTCCTGGCACGTCCCCGTCGTATCCGTGCGTATCCCCCGGTCACCGGAACCCTTCGACGCCTGGCTCGCGAACGAGGCCCGCACGGAGTATTGATAGGTCGGACACAGGAATGGGCTCGGGAGCACGAGGTGCAGCGTCATGCCGCCCCCATCGGCTTCTCGCCCATGCCCGGATAATCCGCGATCACCGGGTCGGTTCCCCGCGCGCGAGGCGGTATGGCTCCTTCACACGACACCTGTCCCGCGCCAAGTGCGATGGGAGCCGGGCCATCCGGTGCGGATCAGGCGCTCACACTGGACGGGAGTCACCACCCTCGCCGCCAACGGGCTTGCAGAAAATGGGGGGGTCGGAAAGTGTGGTGGACTCGACCCCGTGAGCCTGAATCTAACGAGCTATGTCGCCATCGGCGATAGTTTTACCGAGGGCGTCGGCGACGACCTGCCCGACGGACGAGTGCGAGGCTGGGCTGACCGTGTTGCACACGGACTGGCCGCGGCGTCGACGAAGCCGGTCAGCTATGCGAATCTGGCCATCCGGGGTCGGTTGCTCGCCCCGATCGTGAGTGACCAGCTTGACGCGGCCATTGCGCTCGCACCCGCGCTGATCAGCCTCAATGGTGGCGGCAACGACATCCTGCGCCCTCGTGTCTCGATCGTATCGATCGCCGATCAGCTGGAGGCCGCAGTAGACCGGGCCGTGGGGAGCGGAGCGCACGTGATCCTCCTGAGCGGCGCGGACCCGACACGGCATATTCCACTCGGATCCCTCGTGCGTGCGCGAGGAAACCAGCTCGCGGCCTCCGTCCGGGATCGCCTTCCTAAGGAGCACGTGACCTTCGTCGACAACTGGGCCGATGCCGAACTCGGGCAGTTGCCCTACTGGTCCCGCGACAAGCTGCACCTGAATCCAGCGGGACATGCGCGGGTCGCCGGCAACGTGCTCGCTGCGCTCGGTGTTCCGATCGGCGATGTTTCGGAATCCGGCCTGTCGGCGGAAGCGCACGAACGTACCGCCGCCTACTGGCGCCGATACGTACTGCCATGGATCGGGCGACGCCTCACCGGTCGCTCCTCGGGCGACAATCGAAAGCCGAAGATCGCCACCCTGCAGCCCGTGGAACGGCTGCGGCACGACTAACACCGGCCCCGGCCGTCACAAGCAGTTACCACAGGGGTCAGAAAGGAAGCTTCAGGGCGGACGAATGCCCAGAGTCAGCCGTGCGGAGTCCCGCCCCTAGGCCAGCGACTCCCCGAGCGCGATGAGAGCGATGTCGGTGTTCGGCGCCCCGACGAGACACAGCCCGACGGGAGCGCCATCCACCGTCAGGATCGGCACACTCAGGGCCGGCCGGCCTGCGATGCCGGCGACACAGCTCAGGCGCAGCGTGCTCTGTCGCACCTGATCGATCGTCTCGGCATCCGCCGTGGTCGATGGAGCGATGGATGACGCAGACGGGAGCAGCAGCACCCGGTCGCCGACGATCGACTCGATGCGCTCGCGGGCAAGCTCGAGCGCCTGGCGCGCGAAGGACTCGGTCTCCGGATCGATGCTCGCACCGAACGCGAACCGCGCCGCGATCTCCTCGCCAAGAGCGCCCGGATGCGCGGTGATCCACTCTCCGTGCGTTGCCCAGGCCTCCGCGGACTGCACCGTGCGGAAGATCTCGTGCAGATCATCGGCGTCGGGCAGGGTCACCTCGACCAGGTCGTCGGTGAGTCCTTCCTCGGCGAGCCGGGCGAGGGTAGCGGCGAAGGCATCCTGAACCCCCTGCGAGGCCAGCGCGACGAGCGCGGGAGCCACCGCGAACCCAGCGGCCACTGCCTCACGGCCGGCGCTTGTCAGGGAGGCGGATGCGGCGACCCGCAGCGTTGCCGCATCACGGGTCATCCAGCCAACGGTATCGAAGGAGGGCGCCAGTGCGAGCAGGCCATCTCGAACGACGGCACCGTGCGTCGTGCGAAGGCCCCAGAGGCCCTGATAGGACGCGGGAACGCGGATCGATCCCGCGGTATCCGTGCCGAGACCGATGGAGACCTGGCCGGAGGCCACCGCGGTGGCGGGTCCGCTCGAGGAACCACCGGGGATCGCGCCGATGACCGCCGCATTCGGCGGAGTGCCGTAGTGGGAGTTATTGCCCGCGACGCTATAGGCGAATTCGTCGGTCTGGGCAATGCCCTGCACGGCGGCACCGGCGGCGAGAAGCGCCGTGACGGCCGATGCATTGGCGACGGTTCTGGGCGATTCGGCGAGGTAGGCCGGAACGCCTGCTCCCACCGGGAACCCAGCCACGTCGAAGAGGTCCTTGACCGCAACGGTCTCGCCCACGAGCGGTCCCTCCGCTGAGCCCGCGACGAGCGGGCTTCCGACGACCCGCCAGATGGATGCCGCGATCGGCGGCGCCGGAACGCTCACGTGCGCGGCCTCGACCAGCCAGTCGGCATCCCCGTCATTGGTGGAGCCGCGGTGCCAGAGCTGGGTCTGCAGTCCCCGGCCACCGGTGGCCGGAAGGGTGACTGCCACGATGAGTGCGCGATCGCTACCGAGATCGCGCACGTGCATGTCGCCGATGGTGCGGGTCGGTGCTCCAGCGCGACCGTGACGGAACGCGCTGATCGCGTCATGTCCGACCACGATGCCACCGGGATCGCCTCGGAGAGTCTCGTCGCCCGGCTCAAAGAACCGGTCGAGCGCTTCGAGGTCGTTCGCCATGAGCGCTCGCTCATACTCCCAGAATGCGTCGAGGAGGCCGTCCGGAGCGGTCCCCTCTGCAGTGTTGTCAGTCAAAATCCGCCGCCCTAATCTTTGCGTGAACGCCTTTCACGATATCCACGACCTGCAAATTGTTGGAGTCCGTTGCCGCGCTGAGATCCGCACAGATAAGCACGCTGTCGAGATCGACCGCGACGGCTGCGACTGATCAGCTCGGATGGGCCCGACGCCAGGTTGGAGCACCACGTTCTGCATGCCGCCCTCGCTTCCGACTCTGTTGATCGCACCGAGCGTAGGTGCCCCTGAACATTACCGTCGAGAATAACGGGGGTGGCAACGCCATGCGGTGGGGGCGCAAAACGGCACGGAGATTATTGTACTCGGCAGATTACAGCGGGTAGATCGATACTTCGGACGGGGCGAACGAGAACCATGCCGTCCGGCCGGGGGCGAGTCCGAGGGATGCGGCACGTCCGGGTGAGATGTCGGCGACAATATTCCCGGCGCGGACCCGGATGCTGTCTTCCCGGGGCTCGAGATCGTGAACCGTCACCGGGAGGCAGTTGGCGGCGTCGATTCGATCAAGCGACACCGTCACCGCGGAGGGTCGCACCGCCGCGGCGGCAGGCATCCCGACTGCGCCCTCACCGGGTCCCGCAACAGCCGTGCCGTCGGGCATCCGCAGTCCCTCGGTCGTACGGATGCCAGCAAGCAGGTTGAGTCCTGCAAGCCGGGCGGTGAATGGATGCCGCGGCCGCTGGAGTACCTCGGCCGTCGCCCCCTGCTCTACGATCAC
Source organism: Lacisediminihabitans sp. (assembly GCA_046597035.1). GTDB lineage: Bacteria > Actinomycetota > Actinomycetes > Actinomycetales > Microbacteriaceae > Lacisediminihabitans. The sequence goes on along the minus strand of JBKJLH010000052.1, from coordinate 3,889 downwards.
CCCGTCACCGAGCACAATGACCCGATCGGCAAGGGTGAGAGCATCCAGCACCTCGTGCGTCACAAGGATTGCGGTACGGCCGGCGAGCACACCCCGCAGCATGCGTCTCAGGGTCGGGGCGACAGCCACGTCGAGGGCGGCGAGCGGCTCATCGAGCAGCAGAAGTCGCGGCTCGGGAGCGAGGGCACGAGCGATCGCTACGCGCTGGGCCTGTCCACCGGAAAACTGAGCCGGGCGGCTGGTCTCGAGCTCCGCGGCTTCAACCGCGGCGAGCCACTGGCGACCGGATTCGCGTGACTCGGCCCGCGTGCGTCCCGCGCTTCGCGGCCCGAAAGCCACGTTCTCGAGCGCGCTGAGGTGCGGAAACAACAACGGTTCCTGCGCGAGCAGGGAGATACCACGCTGGTGCGGCGGTAGCCAGTGGCCACGGGACAGATCGAATAGCGACTCGCCCTCGAGCTCCGCTCGGCCGGAGTCGGGGCGCAGCAGTCCCGCGAGAATCGACAGCAGCGTCGACTTGCCCGCACCATTCGGCCCGATCACGGCAAGAGTCTCCCCCACGGCGACCTCGAGCGACACGTCGAAACCACGTTCGGCGACGCGCGCGTCTACGAATAGCGTCATACGACGAACCGTCCCCGGAGAGCCGGAGTCGTGCGCAGAGTCAGCCCGACAACAATTAGCGAGACGATGACCAGCACGAGCGAGAGCGCCACCGCGGCCGCCGGATCCGTCTCCCTCTGCAGATAGATCTCCAGCGGCAGGGTTCGGGTGACTCCCTGCAGGCTGCCCGCGAAAGTGAGCGTCGCGCCGAACTCGCCGAGAGCCCGCGCGAACGACAACACCGCTCCGGAGAGTAGGGCGGGCAGCACGAGAGGCAGGGTGATGCGCCGCAGCACCGTGGTCGGCCGTGCTCCGAGCGTCGCCGCGACCTCCTCATAGCGGGTCCCGGCGAGACGGAGGGCACCTTCGAGACTCAGCACGAGAAAGGGCAGCGCCACAAAGGTCTGGGCGATCACGACGGCGACCGTCGAGAATGCAATACTCACGCCGAGCACCTCGAGGGGACGCCCGAGCAACCCCTGCCGTCCGAATGCCGAGAGCAGCGCGATACCCCCGATCACCGGGGGTAGCACGAGCGGAAGCAGCACGATGGTACGCACCATCCGCTGGCCGACAAAAGTGGTTCGGGCGAGCATGAGGGCCATCGGCACACCGAACACCACGCACAGCACGGTCGCTGCGGTCGATGTTCGCAGGCTGAGCAGAAGCGCAGTGACGGATGACTCGCTCGTGATCAGCGGGACGAATCCAGCCCAGTTCACCCGGGTTGCCATCGCGACGAGTGGAAGAAGCACGAAAGCTGCACCGATCATGGCGATTGCGATCACCCAACGCGGCACTCCGGAGACCGAGGTGCGGCGCACGCCGGCACCGCTCGACGTCACGGAGCGCCGAATCCCGCAGCCGAGAGTACGGATCGTCCGTCCGAGCCGATCACGAAATCAACAAAGGCCTGGGCGAGCTTCGAATTCGTGCCCGCTTTCACTCTGGCTATCGGGTAGGTATTCACTGCCGAGCTCGACTCGGGAAACGGGATACCCATCACGCTCGACCCCGCGCCCTTCACGTCTGTCAGATAGACGAGCCCCGCATCCGCCTCTCCGGAGGAGACCTTGCCGAGCACGTCGGTGACCGCGTTCTCCTCGCTGACCGGGGTGAGTTTCACGCCGCTGGCGGTCTCGACGGTCACGGTTGCTGCACCACACGGCACCACCGGCGCGCACACCACTGTCTTCACGCGGGGCTTCGCGAGGTCGGCGAGGGTGGCGATCTTCGCCGGGTTGGACGGCGGCACCGCGATCTCCAGAACATTGGTTGCGAAGTTCACGGGCGTGCCGACCAGTGTCGAGACCTTCGCCATGTTCTTGGTGTCGGCCGAAGCGAATACGTCGACGGGGGCGCCCGCCTTGATCTGCGACACCAGGTCGGCGGATCCTGCGAAGCTCGTCACGACGGTCACTCCGGGGTGTGCAGCCTCGAATTTCGTGGCGAGCTCGCCAAAGGTCTTGGTGAGGGATGCCGCGGCGAAGACCGTGATCGACCCGCTGATCGCGTGTTTCGTCGTGGCCACAGACGGAGCGGAAGCCGCTGCCGAACAACCGGCGGTCGCGAGCAGGATGCCGACGGCGAGTGCGAGGGCCGCAGGCCGCTTCATCTCGGTGTCTCGATGATGACCGTCGTGGCTTTCACGACGGCGATGGCGACGGATCCAAGCTCGAGCTGCAGGTCGCGAACGGCCTCGCTGCTCATGAGGGAAACGACCCGGTGCGGACCGCACTGCAACTCCACCTGAGCCATCACGGTATCCATCACGATGTTCGTGACCAAGCCGACGAAACTATTGCGGGCCGATCGGGAGACGCCGGAGGGATCATCCGGTAACACCGCGTGCTCTCGCGCCAGCGTCGCGAGGGCGAGACCATCGACGACGGCGCGCCCCGATTCGTCTTTTCCGGCAACGAGTGTGCCGTTATCGATCCAGCGGCGAACAGTGTCGTCGCTCACGCCCAGATAAAGCGCAGCATCTTTTATCCGTATTTGCGGCATGAAAACTATATTAGTTCCGATTTTCCGGAAGTGACCGTCCGAGGCTCGAGCCCAATGGAACGGAGCGGCGTACCTTCAACCATGCGAGCCGCTCCATCGTCTCGCTACATCAGCAGAGATCGACGAAATCGTTCGCTCCATAATTTCCACATTTCCGAGCCACCCGCTTCGGGGCCCGGCCGTTCCAGATGCCGCGCGCCGGGCGGTGCAGACCTCACAGTTGTGACGGCCCTTCGCCACCTCTGCGCTGCGATACCCGTGGACTTTCGTCACAGCAGAATGCTGCTCCGTGTCGGTGCGGTTGCCGCGGGGCGGCGAGGAGTTCACAGAGGACGAGTCGCGCTGCCGTCACACCCTCTTCATCGGCCGATCGGCACTCAGGCAGCCCGGGCGGGTATGGACGTGTTGGCTCAATCCGGGCTCTGGCGCTCGCGCACCCGCGCACGCCGCACTTCCAACTCAGCCACATCGATACGCTCGCCGGCCGGCGCGGTGCGTTGCGCTAGCGGATTGAGGCCTCCCAGCCGTCACAATCTGCTGTAGGCGGCCGACAATGAGACACATAGTGACGGACGAGCAGTGGATTAGGTGCGGCTCCCACAGCACCGGGATCGGCCGCACCTGCGAGAATCGAAGGATGCCAGCTTCCCCGCCCCCGAACGCCGCGCGGTACGTCCGCCAGCTCGCGTTGCCCGGCTTCGGCCCCGAGGCTCAGAGACATCTGACGGATGCCCGTGTGCTCGTGATCGGTGCCGGCGGACTCGGCAGTAGCGTGATTCCGGCCCTGGCCGCCGCCGGAGTCGGCACCATCGGAGTCATCGACGACGACACCGTGGAGCTGAGCAACCTGCACCGCCAACTCCTGCACGGCATCGCGGATGTCGGTCGCGCGAAAGTGCGCTCGGCCGCAGACTCGGTGGCGGCCATCGATCCCGCGACCACGGTGCACGCCGTCGAGGCCCGCCTCACCGCGGTCAACGCACTCGAGCTCTTCGCCGATTACGACCTCGTCGTCGACGGCAGCGACAATTTCCCTACCCGGTACCTCGCCAACGACGCGGCGGCGCTCACGGGCATCCCTCTCGTCTGGGGTTCGGTCTCGCAGTATGCCGGGCAGGCCGGAGTCGCGTGGGCAGCGCGAGGTCCGCAGTACCGCGACATCTTCCCCGCTCCCCCGCCGCCCGGATCCGTGCTCTCCTGCGAGGCCGGCGGTGTGCTGCCGAGCGTCGTCGCCGTGATCGGGGCGATCATGGCCGGGGAGGTGGTGAAGATCGTCACC
>JBKJLH010000113.1:0-3725 GCA_046597035.1 Lacisediminihabitans sp. | reverse complement strand
CCAGAGCAACTGGTCGGCTGGTACAGCCGTCGGTCCGCGACAACGTCCCTTCCAGGCATGTTTGCACGGGTGCGCCTCCGCGCTATTCGGCATCCCGAGAGCCATTCCGCTTACTGGCGCCCGATTCAGGCGAAAAGCGGTCTGCAACATGCTCACGCAGGGGCACCAAGTCACGTCCGTTGGTCGTCCCGCTTGCGGGCTGTCCGTTTAGTTGTAGCTAACGTCCGATTCAGAGCATTTCGAGCTGGCCGAAGATAACTTGGTTCGACACACTTGCCTGATGGGCTCTGATTTCCTGATCGTGTTGTTTGACGAGAATGGCAACGCCGAGGTTTACGAGTCAACGGCGGACATCGAGGCAAACGTGGAACCGACGATGGCGGCTGAGGAGCCCTATGAGGTGTTCACCTTGAATGGCTATGTGGTCGAGCTAGCGTTTCTAGGGAATCTGGCATCGAACGCGACGACTGTTGCGACCGTGACCTCTCGGCAGGACATAGCCCGGCTTCAAAACTGTTTGGCGAGGGTAGGTCTTTCAGACGAATCTGGGACGCTCATCACCGATGTTGAATCGCTTGTGAACGCTCTCTGGGCTCGCGAGTGGGCGAGGCAACAACGAGCATGGTGGAATTTCTTTCGCAAACACAAATTGCCTACCAAACCGCGTACCGTCTGACGCGCGAAAACACTCAATCCGAAGATCGCACTGGAAGTTCGCTCGGTGCGAATTCCGTCGGATCCCAGTCGGGCGGATCCCACAAGGCAGTCGCGCCGAAGTATCGGCCCCAACTCTTCACCCAGAGTGCGCCATTTGCCTCCGCGAGTTCAATTAGCCAGACACACGCGAGCATGAAATCGTCATCGTTCTTGAACGATGGTCGGGAGCTGAATATAGCCAGAGGCTTTTGGCCAGTCACCCGAAATCCCGAAAACGCCGTCGATGAGCCCGGATGAGCGAATCTACTCAACTGCTCATAAATCTCTCGGAAACCGGCGCTGTCCCGCTCCGCATGGGCGACAAGTGGCGAGTAGCCCTTGGTGGTATCGCTGGTCCACTCAGGTGGTACTCGGTTTCTGGTTGTGTGGTACTGGCAGCGGGTTGCGGATCACGGCCAGCACCACCCGGGTGTGGTTATTCCCAGTGGTTCTTGTCGGCGCGGGCGTTGTCGTCGCGGAGTTTACGCATGTCGACGCGGCCGAGGTTGATGGTGCGGGAGTGGTTCGCGAGCCGGTTCACGATGGAGTCTGCCGCGACCCGATCGGGAAGCGCTTCGACCCAGTAGGCCGGCCCGGACTGAGACGCGATCACCGTGGGCAGGCGGTGTTCCCTGTTCGCTAATACCGCGAACAGGTCGCTGGCCGCGTCGCTGTCGATGCCGACGGTGAGGAAGTCATCGATGATGAGAAGGTCGACGTCGGAGAGCTCGTTGAGGAGTTGCTGGTGGGCGATGGAATCGCCTCGGCTGATGATCAGCCGGCGGGCGAGGTCGTCCATCCGTGCGTAGGAGACCGAGTGGTCGCTCAGGCAGGCACTGATCCCAATCGCGCAGGCCAGATAGCTTTTGCCGCCTCCGCTGGGCGAGATGATGAGCAGATTCGTGGGATCTGCCCGCCAATCGTGGGCGCCGTATCGTCGCATGCGCACTGGTGTGATGCCGCGGCCGTCGCGGTAGTCGAGTTCGGCGATCGAGGCGTTGGGGATCGGGAACCTGGCCTGCCGGATCAATTTCTCGACTCGGGTGTGTCGGCGCTGCTCGAGCGCGTAATCAATCGCGGTCAAGAACAGCTGTTCCGGGGTGAGGGTGTCGTTGGTCTCATCCTGGATGAGTTCCTCGAATCGGGTCGCGACGTGGGTCACGCGCAGCGCCCGGAATTTGTCGTGATCGATGCTGGTGAACATCAGTTGTTCTCCTCGTCGCGGGTGTAGTGGGAAGCATCACGGACATAGACGTCCAGGAGGGTGTCGCGGAAGGTGACAGTGCTCACGGGTTTGCGGGTCGAGGCCGCCGGAGTCACCGGGCCTGGTCTTTTGCTGTCGCTGTCGATGGCGGCCATCATTCGCTTCAGCGTTGAATAGGTGGCATAACCATGCTGGTTGATGAGCGACTGGCAGGTGGCCTCCAGCCGTCCCCGGTTCCTTTTGCCGAGGCCCTCAAGGATGTTCTGGCAGTCCAGATACCCCTGCGCCTCGATGGCCTGCCGGTCGAGGATCTGGTCGACCACCGTCACCGTCGCCGGGCCGAAGGATCGGGCCCGATCCACGAACCAGCGCCTGGACCACAGCCCGTCCATATTGCGATGCTGGACGGGGACGTGCTCGGGGACAGTGGAATACTGACCCTTCCTGCCCTGCTTTCTTGTGTGTTCGCAGACGATGTCCTGGCCGTCGAAGACCGTCACCCGCGACGACGTCAATCGAACGCGCAGCAGTTTGCCCGCCAGTGCAAAGGGGACGGAGTAGTGCTGCGAGTCGCAGCTGAGATGGTAGTTCCGGGCGACTTTGAGTTCTTTCCATTCCACTTCCTCGAACCGGTCGACCGGCAAGGGAGCGAGCCGAGCGGCTTCCTCGGCCTCGAATACCTCCCACCGAGTGGTGTCATTGGCCCGGCGGATGTTGTGGTTAATCTCCCGCACCCGTCCTTCGATCTCGGCGTTCAGTTCGCTGATAGTGGTGAAGACGTCCTCGGCCAGGTAGCCGATGACACGTTTGTTGACGACGTTCACCGCCGACTCGACGGCTGCTTTATCGCGGGGACGGCGGACACGGGCGGGGACGACGGCGGTGCCGTAGTGGTCGGCGAGTTGTTGGTAGCGGGCGTTGACGACTCGCTCCGTGTCGCCTTTGGTGCGTCGGTGGGTGGCGGTCGTGGGGTTGTCGGGAACAAGGATCTGGGTGACGCCCCCGAAGAATGAGAATGCCCGAACGTGGGCGTCGAGCCAGGCGTCGGACTTCATGTTCGTCGTTGCGTGGCAGAACAGCGCCCCGGAATACGGCAGTACGGCGACGAAAAGATAGGCCCGGGTGATCTCACCGCTGACACCGTCGACCAGGTCGATCGTGTCGCCGGCCCAGTCGATGAGCATCGCCCGGCCGGGCTCGTGCTGGAGGGTCGCGACCAGATCGTTAACGCGCAGGTGCTCACCGAACAGGTGGCAGTACTGCGCATAACCATACTTCTTGGCTTGCCCACCAGCACCGACATATTTGTGCCAGCCCTGCTGCAGGGTGAAATGCCGGTTCGCTTTCATCGACCGCAACACCGCCGCGAAGTCCGGGGCCTCGTACTCCTCCGATACCCGTTTGCGGCCGTCAGGAAAAAGCGTCTGAATGTCGGTGTCAGTCATCGACACGACCGACCCAACCGTGATGCCGAGGGCGGTGACGGTTTTCTTCACCACCGAGATGTCTCGCCGGGAACACCCCGCAACCTCGACGATCTCGTTATAACTGCGCCCCTGAAGCACAAGCTCCATGATCTTTCGGTAGTTGGCCATACTGCTCCCTCTGGTTCGAAGCAGCGACACTCATATGTCGCAGCTCCAGCCAGAAGACCGCAATTACGAAGCAGTACCAACTACCCAGAACAAGGGGTACCAACTACGTGGACTGGAGGTACCACCAAGGGCTACTCGCCAGGTTTCGAGATTCTGATGCGCCACAACCCGTTAAACCCCCGTCGTCGGCTCACGATGGACCAGCGCCTTCAGTACACCGTCACGGCAAC
>JBKJLH010000111.1:0-11806 GCA_046597035.1 Lacisediminihabitans sp. | reverse complement strand
CTTGAACTCCTCGAAGATGACCTCGTCCATTTTGGAACCCGTCTCGACGAGCGCGGTGGCGAGGATCGTGAGCGATCCACCATCCTCGATGTTGCGAGCGGCACCGAAGAAGCGCTTCGGGGGGTAGAGGGCCGAGGAGTCGACTCCTCCGGACAGGATGCGACCGGATGCCGGGGCGGCGAGATTGTACGCCCGGCCGAGCCGGGTGATCGAGTCGAGCAGCACGACGACATCGTGACCGAGCTCGACAAGACGCTTGGCCCGCTCGATTGCGAGTTCGGCGACCGTGGTGTGGTCTTCTGCCGGACGGTCGAAGGTGGAGGCGATGACCTCACCCTTCACCGTGCGCTGCATGTCGGTGACCTCTTCCGGGCGCTCGTCCACGAGAACGACCATGAGGTGGACCTCGGGGTTGTTCTTGGCGATGGCGTTGGCGATCGCCTGGAGCACCAGTGTCTTGCCTGCCTTGGGCGGCGACACGATCAGGCCACGCTGTCCCTTGCCGATCGGCGACACGAGGTCGATGATGCGCGTGGTGAGCTTGCCCGACTCCGTCTCGAGGCGCAGGCGCTCCGAGGGGTAGAGCGGGGTGAGCTTGCCGAACTCGACGCGGTCGGCCGCCTGCTCGATCGGCAGCCCGTTGATCGAGTCGATCTTCACGATCGCGTTGTACTTCTGGCGACCGGAGTTGTCGTTCTCGCGCGGCTGGCGGATGGCTCCGACTACGGCATCACCCTTGCGCAGGTTGTACTTCTTCACCTGGCCGAGGGAGACATAGACGTCATTGTTGCCCGGGAGGTACCCGCTGGTGCGCACGAAGGCATAGTTGTCGAGCACGTCGAGGATGCCGGCGACCGGGATGAGCACGTCATCCTCGGTGATCTCAGGCTCGAAGTCGTCGTTTCCGGTAGCGCCGCGACGCTTGCGGTCACGGTAACGATTGCGTCCGCCCCGATCGTCGTTCTCGAGCAGCTGCTGCTGACCGCGGTCGTTGTTGTTCTGCTGCTGGCGCTCGTTGCCCTGCTGGCCGGTGTTGCTGGTCTGCTGGCGATCACCCTGCGCGTTCTGCGGGGCACTGCCCTGGTTTTTCTGCTGGTTACGGTTGTTGGCGTTGCGGCCGGTGGTGCGCTGTCCGTCGGACTGCTCACCGTTCTGATTGTTCTGGTTGTTCTGGTTGCTTTGCGCAGCTTGGCCGTTTTGGGTCGGGGAGCCGTCACCCTGCTGGCGATCACTGCGGTTGCGATTGCGGTTTCGCGAGTTGCGGGTGGGCTGGGCGTCATCCGCCAGCGCCTCCGCTTCGGCTTCTTGGCCGGGAATGCGGTCGAGACCATCCTGCAGCTGCGATTCGGTCCCCGTCACATCCGCCAGGGCGACGCGCTCTGCTTCCTGGCCGGGGATGAGGTCGATGCCGCTCTCGGCGCCGCTAGCGTGCCCGGAGACGGCCTTCGGAGCGGTGCGGCGGGTAGTAACCGGTCGCTGTGTCGACTCGATGATGGGCGCTTCGGCAGCGCCGGCATCCACGATCGAGGTGCTGGCGCGACGCGACGCGCGCTTCTTGGCGACGGGCTCGTCTGCAATCAGTTCCGAAGCGACCGGCACGATCACCACGGTCGCGTCTGGGGCTGGCCCATCGGCTACGGGTGCGGTGGTGCTGTTCTGGATCTCGGAGATTGCATCCACGAGCTCTCCTTTGCGAAGTTTGGACGAGCCACTGAGGCCGAGTTCTGCCGCGAGAGCCTGAAGCTCGGGGAGGCGGAGTTTGGCGAGGGCGATGGAGTCGGTACCTGAGGCACGGACAGTGAGGTCAGTCACTAAGAGGGTTCCTTTCCCCGAACAAGGTCCACACCTGACAGGTGCGACTGAGCCTTGTGGGAGGGTTTGACGTTCGGTGCTTTCGCTTCGGGTAGCGCCTGTGCGAAATTTCGCAATGGCGCGGGAAGGCGCTGGTGAATATCGAAGCTAATGCTGGTGAGTGTGCTGTCCAGGGGTTTCGGTTAGCCCGAATTTTCTACCGGATGCACTGACACTGTAGCACCTTTGAAGTCCACGGCCAGCAGCAGCGACTGCCACGGCGTGCCGGATCGGGCCGCGATGAGCTCGGCGGCGGCGAGCCGCTGCGCGGGGTCGCTGCAGAGCACGAGGATCGACGGTCCGGCCCCGGAGACGACGGCGGGAAGCCCGTGCGATCGTAGTTCGAGGATGAGTGACTCGGTCTCGGGCATGGCCGCGGCACGATAGCGCTGGTGCAGTTTGTCTTCCGTAGCGGCAAGCAACAGCTCCGGGCTCTGGATCAGCGCGGCGATCAGAAGAGCCGAACGCGAGACGTTGAAGATGGCGTCTTCGTGCGGCACTGACGCGGGTCGCAGGCTGCGTGCGAGCTCGGTCGACATGGTCGACTCCGGTACCGCGATGAGCGGGGAGACGCCGCGGTGCACGATGAGTTTTTTATGCTGCGGTCCGGCATCCGTGGTCCAGGCGATGGTGAGGCCGCCGAAGAGTGCTGGCGCCACGTTGTCGGGGTGCCCCTCGAGGGCGGTTGCGAGTGCGAGCAAGGCACTCGAGTCGATGTCGACGATGCCGTCGAGCAGGCCCTTGGCAGCCATGATTCCCGAGACGATCGCGGCACCGGATGACCCAAGCCCGCGTCCGTGCGGGATGGTGTTGCGCGCCACGAGGTGGAGACCCGGCAGAGGCTGGGAGCAGGCGGTAAAGGTGTACGCGATGGCGGTGACCACGAGGTTGGACTCGTCGGTTGGCACTTCCCCGGCGCCGACCCCGATCACCTCGACGGTCACCCCCGGGGCATCCCGCACCGAGACGGTGAGTTCGTCGTAGAGCGACAGCGCGAGTCCGAGGGTATCGAACCCGGGACCCAGATTGGCCGTGGTGGCTGGCACACGCACGGTCACCGACCGCCCGGCGAATGCCTCGACCGAAGCCGATGATGAATCGGCTGTGTTCACACGCTGACTTTGGCGAGACCGAGCACGCCTGCCACCTCGTCGGTGTCATTGGCGACGACTGTCGGCGTGATATCAGCGCCGTCCGCGGTCTTCAGCGCCCACTGCGGGTCCTTCAAGCCGTGGCCGGTAACCGTTAGCACGACGGTCGAGCCCTTGGGGATCTTCCCCGCCGCCGCGCGCTCAAGCAGCCCGGCGACACTGATCGCCGACGCAGGCTCCACGAAGATGCCGACCTCGGCAGAGAGGATCCGGTAGGCCTCGAGGATGTGCGCGTCGGAGATCGCCCCGAAGTATCCATCGGTCAACTCGCGGGCGGTAAGGGCGAGTGCCCACGACGCCGGGTTGCCGATGCGGATCGCGCTGGCGATCGTTTCAGGATTCTTGACGATCTTCCCCAGCACGATCGGCGCACTTCCGGCCGCCTGGAAACCGAACATCCGCGGGTGTTTCGTCGAGTCGCCGCGGGCGAGAGATTCACCGTAGCCACGAGAATACGCGGTGTAGTTGCCCGCATTGCCAATCGGAACGATGTGGATGTCCGGCGCGTCGCCGAGCACCTCCACCACTTCGAAAGCCGCGGTCTTCTGGCCCTCGATCCGATCATTGTTCACCGAGTTGACCAGGTGCACGGGGTAGTTCGCCGCGAGGTCGCGGGCGATGTCGAGGCAGTCGTCGAAATTGCCGCGGATCTGCAGAAGTTCCGCGTTATGGGCGATCGCCTGGGCGAGCTTTCCCATCGCGATCTTGCCCTCCGGCACGAGAACTGCGGCCTTGATCCCGGCATGGCTGGCGTAGGCGGCGGCGGAGGCAGAAGTGTTGCCCGTTGACGCACAGATGATCGCCTTGGCGCCCGCCTCGACTGCCTTCGAAACGGCCATGGTCATGCCACGGTCCTTGAACGACGCGGTCGGATTCATGCCCTCGTATTTCACCCAGACCTTCGCGCCGGTGCGCGCCGAGAGCGCGGGGGCGGGAATGAGGGGTGTACCGCCCTCGCCGAGGGTGATGATCGGAGTGGCATCCGAGATGTCAAGACGGTCTGCATACTCGCGGAGAACTCCGCGCCACTGGTGGGCCATTATGAACCTTCTACTCTCAGTACGGATGTGACCCGCACGACGACATCGCTCGATTCCAGTTCGAGAACGGTCGCCGCGAGGTCGGCTTCGGATGCCTCGTGCGTGCCAATGACAAGGGTAGCGGTGGGCGTGGAGGTGATCACGCCACCATAGACGGACTGGGTGAGCGTTTCGACGGACACCCCGTGCTCACTGAATAGCGCAGCGACCGCGGCGAGTACGCCGGGAGCGTCGACGACGCTGAGGGTGATCTGGTAACGCGTGATCACGCGGGATATCGGCAGGATCGGCAGGTTGGCGTGGGTCGACTCGGCCACCCCCGGCCCGCCGATCACGTGTCGTCGTGCGGCCGAGACGAGGTCGCCGAGCACGGCCGACGCCGTCTCGATGCCGCCGGCACCGGCTCCGTAGAACATGAGATCGCCCGCGGCCTCTGCCTCGATGAAGACCGCGTTCTTGGCCCCATGAACGGCCGCGAGCGGATGTTCGCGCGGAACGAGCGCGGGATAGACGCGGGCGGACACGCCTTCGACGCCGTCGGCATCCGTCAGTCGTTCGCAGATGGCAAGGAGCTTGACCACATACCCCGCCTTCCGCGCCGCCTCTACCTGCTCGAGCGTGACACCGGTGATGCCCTCACGGTGCACCGACTCGAGCGGGACGGTGGTGTGGAAAGCCAAGCTCGCGAGGATCGCTGTCTTTTGGGCGGCGTCGTAGCCCTCGATGTCGGCAGAGGGATCAGACTTCTCGGCGTAGCCGAGATCGGTCGCCGTCGCGAGGGCCGCCTCGAGGGACTCCCCCGCCGTGTCCATGCGATCGAGGATGAAGTTGGTCGTGCCGTTGACGATGCCGAGGATGCGCTTGATCCGGTCGCCGGCGAGGCTGTCGCGGAGCGGACGGATGATCGGGATGGCCCCGGCGACGGCGGCCTCGTAGTACAGCTGCGCGCCGACCTGCTCCGCGGCCTCGAAGAGTTCCGGCCCATGGGTCGCGAGCAGTGCCTTGTTGCCGGTGATGACATCCGCGCCGGAATTGAGGGCTTGCAGGATGAGCGTGCGGGCCGGCTCGAGGCCGCCCATGAGCTCGATCACGATGTCCGCGCCGAAGATGAGAGACTCGGCATCCGTTGTGAGGAGTTGCTTCGGGATCTCGGCGGTGCGCCTCGCGTCGAGGTCGCGAACGGCGACGCCCACCAGCTCGAGTCCGGCACCGGCACGGTTGGCCAGTTCCGGTCCGTGCTCGAGCAGCAGCGCCGCAACCTGGGCGCCGACCGAACCGGCGCCGAGAAGCGCCACCCTCAGGTTGCGGTACTCGATCATGGTGCTCCGTTCGGGTTGGGGCGTAGTCCGACATCTCGCGAGAGCAGGTCGACCTCGGTCTCACCCCGCACGATCAGACGGGCGACTCCGTCGCGCACGGCGACGACAGGGGGACGAGCGAGGTAGTTGTAGTTTCCCGCCATTGCCCAGCAGTAGGCGCCGGTGGCTGGCACGGCGAGGAGGTCGCCGGGTGTGACGTCCCCCGGGAGGTAGTCGGCGTGCACCACGATATCGCCGCTCTCGCAGTGTTTGCCGGCGACGCGCACGAGGGCGGGCTCCATCGTCGAGTTACGGTTGGCAAGCCGCACGGAGTAGTCGGCGGCATAGAGAGCGGGGCGGATGTTGTCGCTCATCCCGCCGTCGACACTCACGTACTTGCGGATCGCCGTTCCCGAGTCCGGCAGGGTCACCTCGACGTCCTTGATCGTTCCGACCTCGTAGAGGGTGACGGTCGACGGACCAATGATCGACCGACCGGGCTCGACGGCGACGAGGGGAACCGGGATGCCAAGTCGTTCGCATTCGCTCGCGACGATTTTTGCGAATCGGGCCGCGATATCCGGCATCGCGAGTGCCTCGTCGACGGAGGTGTAGGCGATGCCGAACCCGGCGCCGAGATTGAGCTCGGGGATCGGACCGCCGGAGAGTAGCTCCGCATGCAGAGTGAGCAGTCGCTTGGCGGCCTCGACGAAGCCGTCGGACTCGAAGATCTGCGATCCGATATGAGAATGTAATCCGAGAAAACGCAGCGAGGCATGGGAGCGGATGCGAGCGACCGCATCGGGCGCATCGGCGAGGGTGATGCCGAACTTCTGGTCTTCCCGCGCGGTCGCGAGGTACTCGTGCGTGTGGGCGTGCACGCCGCTGTTGAGGCGGAGGCGCACCGGCTGCACCCGGGCGTGGCGAGCGGCGGCATCCGCGATCCGCTCAATCTCGATTTCGCTGTCGATCACGATTACGCCGACGCCCTCGCGGACCGCGCGGTCGATCTCGGCGACAGACTTGTTGTTTCCATGGAAGCCGAGGCGGCCGGGATCGACACCGGCAGCGAGCGCCACCGCAAGTTCACCCCCGCTGCAGACGTCGATGTATAGTCCTGATTCGGTCACCCAGCGGGCGACCTCGGTGCAGAGGAACGCCTTGCCCGCGTAGTAGACCTTCGCGGCCGAGCCCACTAGCTCGAACTCCCGGTCGAAGCACTCCCGGGCTTCCGTGGCGCGGGCTCGCACGTCCGCCTCATCCACCACATAGAGCGGGGTGCCGAATTCGGCAGCGAGGGCGGATGCCGCGACACCGGCCAGCTCGAGCATCCCCGATGCGACACGCGCGGCATTCTTCGACCACACAGTGGGGGGCAACAGGTTTGCATCGACGGGAGGTCGGAGCCACGACGGCGCCAGCGGATTCGCTCTCATGCGCACACCCCTTTGGTCTCCAGTAGCGCGGTCGAGAGGATCACCGATGTGCCGGAGACCGCGAGTTCGAGGGAGGAACCCTTCACCCTCACGGAATCGAGCGGAAGCTGCTTCGGCAGGTACTTCGCCACACAGATCTTCTGCGTCGCAAGCACCGGATCGGCGAGCGCACCGAAAGTGGCGCGCAGGCCGTCGGGCGTCACTGTCGCTCCGTTCACCACCAGAGACTTCGGGGTGAGCGCCAATTGACCGTCGACCGCCGAGGGTACGAAGGAGATCGCCACCGGGACGGTGACACCGAGAGCCGCAATCGTCGTGCCGAGTTGCACCGTACCGGAGGCGATTTTCACTGATGTAATCGGGAGTGCCGAGAAGCCGGCGAGGAGTTTCTTCACCTCCACGGGTGACGCATCGATCACCACTCGCGCGCTATCGATCGGCTTCGACCGGCTGAGTGGCACCCCGGTGGCAGTGAACGTGGCCTTGCCGCTGAGGTCACCGAATCCCAGCTTCGCGATCTCGACGTCCACCCGCTCGAACCGGCCGACTGCGGCCTGATACAGCACCGATGCCCCGCCGATCTTTACCGTAACCGGCGTCGAATCCGCAATTGAGAGCGAGCTTCGCGCCTTGGTCGCGATCATGTTGCCGAGGTACCACCGGGCCCCGTTGTCAACGGCGACTCCGATCACGACCAGGATGACAAGGAAGACGCCGAGGCCGATCCAGCCTCGCCCTCGTCGACGCGTGATTTCGGTCTCGACGAAGGGAAAGTAGTCGGGCTCCGGTTCGTTTGCGGTGGCATCTTCCGGATACTCACGCCCTGACCGGCCGAGGTTCCAGTCGTATGGCTTGCCGTCTTGCGGTGCCATGCCCCTACATCCGCTCCGGCGCGGAGACGCCGAGGAGCCCGAGGGCATTGCGCAGCACCGTGCCGGTGGCGTCGTTGAGCCACAGTCGGGTGCGATGAAGATCGGTCACCGGCTCGTCTCCGAGGGGGGTGACCCGGCAGTTGTCATACCAGCGGTGGTACGCGCCGGCGAGTTCCTCCGCATAGCGGGCGACCCGGTGCGGCTCGCGCAGCTCTGCGGCCTGGGTGACGACACGGGGAAACTCGGCCAGGATACCGAGGAGGCTGCTCTCGGTCTCATGGGTGAGCAGTGATGCGTCGAAGGCGCTGCGATCCACCCCGCTGTCGGCCGCGTTGCGGGCGACAGACCGGGTGCGCGCGTGAGCATATTGCACGTAAAACACCGGATTGTCATTCGTTCGCTTCGTCAGCAGGTCGAGATCGATGTCGAGCTGCGAGTCGCTGGAGGAGCGCACGAGCGCATAGCGCGCCGCATCCGGTCCCACTGCCTCGACGAGGTCCTCGAGCACGACGACCGTGCCGGCGCGCTTACTCATGCGCTGCGGCGTGCCATCCTTCAGCAGATTGACCATCTGGCCGATGAGGATCTCGAGGTTGACCCGAGGGATGTCACCGAAGGCCGCTGTCATCGCCATCAGCCGCTGCACGTACCCGTGATGGTCCGCCCCGAGCATGATCAGGTTGCGTTCGAAACCACGCTCGCGCTTGTTGAGGTAGTAGGCGAGGTCACCCGAGATATAGGCGCCCTCGCCGTCACTCTTGATGACGACCCGGTCTTTGTCATCGCCGAATTCGGTGGTGCGCAACCAGGTCGCGCCCTCGAACTCGTAGATGTGACCGAGCTCGCTCAGCCGCGCGATCGCCTTCTCGACGTCGCCGTTCTCGTGCAGGGTGTTCTCGTGGAAATAGACATCGAAGTCGACACCGAACTCGTGAAGGCTCGTCTTGATATCGCCGAACATCAGATCGACACCGATCGCGCGGAACGCCTCCTGCTGATCGTCTCGCGGGAGGGTGCCAAGGCCGGCCGGCGCGATGCCCACGACCCGGGCCGCGATATCGGAGATGTACTGGCCGCCGTAGCCGTCTTCGGGCGTCGGCTCGCCGAGATAGCTTGCCAGCAGGCTTCTGGCGAAGCGGTCGATCTGGCTGCCGTGGTCGTTGAAGTAGTACTCGCGGGTGACGATCGCCCCCTCGGCCTGAAAGATGCGGGCGAGGCTGTCGCCGACTGCCGCCCAGCGCACTCCGCCGAGATGGATCGGACCGGTGGGGTTCGCCGACACGAACTCGAGGTTGATGGTGACACCCTCGTACAGGGTGCCGTTGCCGTAGGCCACACCCTGATCGACGATCACCTTCGCGAGAGCACCGGCCGCAGCGGCGTCGAGACTGATGTTGAGGAAACCGGGGCCCGCGACATCCACCGCCGACACGCCCGCGATCGAGCGGATGCCCTCGGCGAGCTCGAGAGCGAGCTCGCGGGGCTGTGCTCCCACCTGCTTCGCGAGCTTCATGGCGATGTTGGACGCCCAGTCTCCGTGGTCACGATTCTTGGGGCGTTCGACCTTGACGTCGTCGAGCGAGAGGCCCGAGACATCCGCTCCCCGTCGCTGGAGCGCGCCGGTGACAATGGCGAGCAGCTGGGCGGAAAGTTCGGCGGGAGTCACGAGCACCGATTCTATCGGTCGCCATCGGGCATCACGCTGGCGCGCCCCACGGGGAGATGGACCGCACTGGGTGAAGATGGAAGCACAAGTACTAGGGGGCTTCTCATAATGAACAGCATCGCCGAGCCACGACTGCGGTCGACCGTCATCCTGGTCGCGCTCGCGGTGATCGGCACACTCGGGCTTGCCGGGTGCGTTCCGGGGCCGGGCTCGACGACCAGTCCACAGCCGAGTTCAACACCGTCACAGAGCACTTCGCCGTCCGCGAGTTCCATTCCGTCGCCGAGTCCCTCTGCCTCCGTGGCGGCCACCCCCACGAAGATTCCCTGCGCGAATCTCGTATCGGCCCAGGTCGTCTATGACTTCAATCCGAACTTCGGACTCGACAACTCCTTCTCCCCGAAGGCCGGCACCGCCGCGGCAAGCGCGGTCGCCGACCAGGGCACGGCGTGCAGTTGGCTCAACCAGACCAGCGGAGATACCTTCGAGGTTTCCGTCGCCCGGCCAAATCCCTCGGATTTCAGGTCGCTGAAGGCGAAGGCTGCGGCGGGTACTCCGGCACCGGGCCTCGGCGACGCGGCCTACTTCTCGAAGAGCGGTCTGGTCGGGCGGGTGGATGTGTTCACCGGCTCGTACTGGCTGGTTGCGACATCCGTCTATTTTGGAACCGCTGCAGATCTGGGAACTGGCAGAAACGCGAACGGTCTCGTCACAGCCGCACTCGGTGCGTTGAAGTAACGCTCAGCGCAGCTCTACCGGCTGCGTGAAATCGTCAGTCGGCAGCTCGTCGACGATGGCGAGTACCTGCAGATCGAGCAGGGTGAGATTGGCCCAGTGGTTGGTGAGGAAGGCGATGTCTGCCGCATCGCGACCGGTGGAGATGCGCAGCAGGCTCTGGCGCGGTGCGAGCCCCGTGGCATCCACCACGTGCCAGCTGCCGTCGATGAGCGCTTCGGCGACGGCGTGGAAGTCCATCGGGCTGAGCCCGGGGGCATAGACCGCGGCCATCCTGGCGGGCACAGAAATAGCGCGTAGCAGCGCGATCACGAGATGGGCGTAGTCCCGGCAGACTCCCTGGCGTGCGAGCAGCGTGCCCACCGCACCATCCGTCACGCGGCTCGATCCGGGAACGTAGTAGAGGCGATCGTGCACCCAGGTGCTGACAGCGGTGAGCAACTCGAGCCCGCTGAGGCCGCGGAACTCGGATGACGCGGTCGGAAGCAACGTGTCGGACTCGCAGTAGCGGCTAGGGCGCAGGTAGATGATCGTGTCGAGGTCGTCGCTTCTTGCCACGACGGACTGCCCGTTCACCTCTGCCGCGTAGTCGATGGTCATGCGTCCCGCGCCGCTGACCAGCTGGTGCAGGCGAGTCCCGTGCCGATCGACGAGTTCTTGGGGTCTGAGCGAGACGCCGTCGAGGCTGAGGTCGAGGCGCTCCCACGAGCGGGTGGCGCCCTCTGCGACGGCGATGCTCAGCACCATGTCGGTTTGGCCGGAGATGTCGAGTTCGAGCCTGGCAGTGACAGTACGAAGCATGCGTCGATCCTGCCATGCGGGTGTTTCGATGGGATTACTGGGGGTACTCGTGCTGCAACCCGGGCCACTCCGGACGAGGCGGGGAGGCAAGCCGACCCCGAGTGACCGGAGCCGCCCGTGACGGCCTCCCGAATAAGAGCCGGGGGCTTTAGGGCCAGAGAAGGTCGCGCAGCCAACCGTCGCCGTCGCGTCGATACCGCAGGCGCAGCTGGTCGCGCTCCCGTGCGGCCTGCCAGAACTCGAACTCGACCGGTCGCACGAGGTAGGCCTGCCACTCGTCGGGCACATACTCCGGATCGGCGTCGATCCGCTCGCGCGCCGCGCCCACCGCGGACTCGTACTCCGCATCCGTCGCCGGCAGCGGTTCGCTCTGCTGACCGCCCGCCGCAATCGCCCGGGCGTTGGGGTGCCGCTTGAGGAAGTCAATGCGGGCGAGCTCACGCGATCCCGGCTCCACATCCCCCACCACGCGGATCTGCCGGCCCTGCTCCCGCCAGTACATGACGAGGGCCGCGCGCGGATTCTTCGCCAGGTCTCGCCCCTTTGGGCTCGACGACAGCGTGGCGAACCACAGGCCATCTGGCGTCACATCTTTGAGCAACAGTGTGCGGGCGGATGGCGCACCCTCGACGCTCACAGTGGAGATGGTCATGGAGTGGGGTTGCGACACTCCGGAGTCGATGGCAAAGCCCAGCCACTCGGTGAGCAGGGTGGTGGGGTCTGCCGGGGCGGCATCCGTATCGAAAATCGGCAGTTGGCCGCTGAAGACGGGTAGCGCGCGCAGTCGGTCACGCCAGGGAGCATCGGTCATGATGTTAGCCTACGTTTCGCACCCGAGTGTGCGGCTGGCAGCGGGCTGGTAACGTAGACGTGCACTTGGGCCCCCATAGCTCAGGGGATAGAGCACTGCCCTCCGGAGGCAGGGGCGGCAGTTCGAATCTGCCTGGGGGCACCAC
>JBKJLH010000022.1:0-8759 GCA_046597035.1 Lacisediminihabitans sp. | reverse complement strand
CTTGGCAACTCGTGGTACCAGCTTCTGATCGCCGGAGCTCTCGGCATCATTCTCACCCAGTATGCCTTCCTCGCTCACGAGGCCGCCCATCGCCAAGTCTTTGAATCTGGCCGCGCGAACGACGTTGCCGGACGAGCGCTTGCCAATCTCTTCGTCGGGATCAGCTACTCCTGGTGGATGACGAAGCACAGCCGCCATCACGCCAACCCCAACGTGATCGGTAAAGATACCGACATCGAGCGGGACTTCGTCTCATTCATCCCCGAGGATGCCGCTCGTGCCACGGGCCTGTATGCCTGGGCCACTCGCCGCCAGGGTTACCTGTTTTTCCCGGCGCTTCTCCTCGAGGGCATTAATCTACACATCCTCGGATTCAAGACCGTCTTCGGCCGCGAAAAGGTCGATCGCCGCTGGGTCGAGATCAGCATGCTGGTTCCTCGCATCGCGCTCTATGTCGCCGTAATCTTCTTGTTCCTTCCCGTCGGGATGGCCTTCGCCTTCATCGGGGTTCAAGTGGCGGTCTTCGGTCTGTATATGGGGGCCTCCTTTGCTCCGAACCACAAGGGCATGCCGATTCTGCCGCACGACAGCAAGGTTGATTTCCTCCGACGCCAGGTGCTCACCTCGCGTAACATCACCGGGCTCGGTACGACCACCTTCATGGGCGGTCTCAACTACCAGATCGAGCACCACCTATTCCCGAACATGCCGCGCCCGCACCTTGCAAAGGCTCGTGAGATCGCGAAGGAATACTGCGACTCCCACAACATCCTCTATACGGAGACCAGCCTCACGCAGTCCTACGGCATCGTCATCACCTACCTCAACCGAGTTGGTCTCGCCGCGGGAGGCGACCCCTTCGACTGCCCGGCAGCCACACAGTTCGGTCGCTAGTCGGTTACCGCCGCGAGGTAGGGTGCGGCGTCCGGTCGTTTCGGTGAAATTCCATCACCCGAGGATTGGTGGCGGATACGGCGAAGCACCCAGGGCACCAGGTACTCCCGTGCCCACCCCAGGTCTTCCACCCTGGCCCTGCGCCATGGCACCTGTCCAAGGGCTTCTGGGTTGTAGGGCTCGAGGTCGTTCTCTACATTGAGAGCCTGAAGCACCATTCGCGCGATAGCGGTGTGTCCGACGGGGGAGAAGTGCAAGCGATCCGGCGCCCACATTCGCGAGTCCTTCAACTCACGCAGGGCCCACATGTCGGCCACGACGAGATCGTGACGCAGGGCGATTGCCCGCAAGTTCTCGTTGTAAATCGCGACCTTTCCGCGCGAACGGTTCAAAACCGGTGTCATCCCGATGTCCGGTCCGTTGAAGAGCACGACGGTGGCGCCGTCCGCCCGCAGCCGCGCAATTCCGCCCTCGAGGATCGTCGCGAGGCGATCCGGGTCGGTATTGGGTCGGATGATGTCGTTGCCGCCGGCCGAGATCGAGATGAGGTCGGGACGCAGGGCGAGTGCGACATCCACCTGTTCGTCAATGATCTGACGCAGGAGCCGGCCCCGGATGGCGAGATTCGCGTATGCGAAGTCGTCGGTCTGCTCACTGAGCACCTCGGCGACACGGTCGGCCCAGCCCCGATTCCCCCCGGGACTCTTCGGCTCCGGATCCCCGATCCCTTCGGTGAAGGAGTCGCCGAGAGCGACATAACGGGACCAGGGATGCTGCTGTGTCATAGCTCTACCCTGCATCAGGTCGACGCGCCGCGCAAAACTCGCGAAGAACCGGGTATTTGCCGAGAGTCAAGGGCCTTGACCCCCATATGGGGTGATGGGAAAGTCTCCAACGGCATTCGAGATCCGGATGACGACATCACCACTTTTTGGAGAGGAAACCATGACAATCATCGGTTGGATCGTTCTGGGACTCGTTGCTGGGACCATCGCCAAGGCAATTCTTCCGGGTAGGCAGGGTGGAGGGTGGCTGATCACCCTGGTGCTCGGCGTAGTGGGCGCACTGCTCGGCGGGTTCCTTGCCAGTGCCATCTTCGGCGTCGCCATGGGCGGATTCTTCGATATCCGTACCTGGGTCATCGCGATCCTCGGTGCGATCGTCGTACTCCTGATCTACGGACTCGTCACTCGCGGCTCACGAAGCCGCGCGTAAACAACACAGGACGGACAGCGGTCCCCTCGCCCTCCGGAGGGGGGACCTGTTGTTCGCGGACAGGTCATCAGGGAGCGCGCGTCGAGGTCGGTCGTCGCGGTTAAGCTCGACTGATGACCAACCCGTACCCCTTTGGACCCCAGGTGGGCACCTCGGCAGCGGAACATCTTTCTCCGTCCTTCCCCGAGCGTGCCGCCCGCGGCACCGCCGACAAGCTGCGGGCCTGGCAGCAGGAGGCGATCGCCGAATACTTCCTCCGGGAGACGAAGGACTTCCTCGTTGCGGCGACTCCGGGTGCTGGCAAGACGACATTCGCCCTCCGGCTCGTCACCGAGCTTCTCGCCCAGCGCACAATCGACCGGGTGACGGTGGTGGCCCCGACCGAGCACCTCAAGCGCCAGTGGGCGGATGCCGCGCACCGGGTGGGAGTCCGGCTCGATCCGAGCTTCAAGAACGCTCAGGGCTGGGCCGGCAGACACTTTCACGGCGTCGCGGTCACTTACGCCCAGGTCGCCACCCGGGCGGCTCTTCATCGCTCTATGACCGAGGGCGGACGCACTCTGGTGATCCTCGACGAGGTGCACCACGGCGGCGACGCGCTGAGCTGGGGGGACGCCATCCGCGAGGCATTCGAGCCGGCGACACGTCGACTCTCGCTCACCGGCACACCCTTCCGATCGGATACCTCGCCGATCCCCTTCGTGACCTACTACCCGGACGAACACGGCATCCGAACTTCGCAGGCCGACTATTCCTATGGTTATGGCCGGGCCCTGGCGGATGGTGTCGTTCGCCCGGTGATCTTCCTGGCCTACGCGGGACGGATGCGTTGGCGTACCCGTACGGGTGACGAGATGGAAGCCCGGCTCGGGGAAGGCGACACGAAGGACATCACGGCCCAAGCCTGGCGCACCGCCCTCGATCCGGAGGGCGAGTGGGTGCCAGCGGTCCTGAAGGCGGCGAACCGCAGGCTCACCGAGGTGCGCCACGGCATCCCGGATGCCGGAGGGCTTGTGATCGCCACCGACCACTATGCCGCGCGGGCCTATGCCGACATTCTTGAGAAGGTGACCGGGGAGAAACCCACGATCGTGCTTTCCGACGAGAAGGCGGCGAGCGACCGGATCGCCCAGTTCGCGGCATCCGACTCGCGGTGGATGGTCGCCGTGCGGATGGTGTCGGAGGGCGTGGACATCCCCCGCCTCGGTGTGGGGGTCTACGCGACATCCGCCTCGACTCCGCTGTTTTTCGCCCAGGCCATCGGACGCTTCGTGCGCACGAGACGCCGGGGTGAGACGGCGTCGATCTTCCTGCCGAGCGTTCCGTCACTTCTCGGGCTCGCGTCAGCGATGGAGTTGCAGCGGGACCATGCGCTCGACCGGGACCCGGGCGAAGGACTCGAGGAGATCCTGCTCGATGACGACGCAGCGGACGAAGCGAACCGGGTGGAATCGGCGTCAGGCGATGCGCTGTTGTTCGACTTCAAGGCCCTCGGCTCCGAAGCAGCCTTTGACCGCGTGCTCTTCGATGGCGACCAGTTCGGTGCCGGGGCCGTTCCGGACAGTCTCGAGGAACTCGATTTCATCGGCATTCCCGGCCTTCTCGAACCGGACCAGGTGAAGGAACTTCTGCGACATCGCCACCAGCGGCAGGCCAGGAGAATTGGCGATCGCCAGCGCCAGGCCGACGAGTCCGGTGCCGAAGCGGAGATCGTGCCGCTCTATCGCAACCTCAAGGAACAGCGTGCTCTGCTTAACAGTCTCGTTGGAATGCGGGCGAAGGGCACCGGGGAGCCACACGGGATCATCCACGCGGAGCTTCGGCGGATGGCCGGCGGCCCGGCCGTCCCGCAGGCGAGTGTCTCCCAGTTGCAGGCTCGCATCGATCTGTTGCGGCGGGGCCTGCGCAGCTGATGCGAGGATCTCTATCAGGCGAAGGCATCCACCCCGGTGAGCTGCGCCGAGAAGGCCCACAGGCGCGCGGCATCAGTCCTGTCGATGGCGTGCGCATCGACTCCGCGTACCCGCGCCTCCGGGCTGCCGACAGCGGTGGGCTCGGCGATATCGCAGTCCTCGCAGTAGACACCGCCCATGCCCTCGAGCTGAGGGGAGGTCGCCGCCCAAACCGAGGTGGCAGCGCCCTGCTCCGGGGTCTTGAATCGTTCGTTCACGGTGCCGTCATCAGTTATCCAGCCGGATGCGACCATCTCTTCCCGAGGCAGGTGGCGTTGCAGTTCCGTCATAATTCCACCGGGATGTACGGCAAAGGCGCGGACACCGAACGGGGTACCGAGCGCGTCGAGTTCGATCGCGAACAGGCTGTCTGCGGTCTTCGCCTGCCCGTAGGCCTGCCATTTGTCATAGCCGGTATCGAACTGCGGGTCGTCGAAGCGGATGCTGGAGAGCTTGTGTCCGGTGGAAGAGAGTGCGATCACCCGTGCACCACCATCGCGTCGAAGCGCCGGCCAGAGCAGATTTGCGAGCACATAGTGTCCGAGGTGGTTGGTGGCGAACTGGGACTCCCAGCCGGGCCCGACCCGCACCTCCGGTGAAGCCATGATCGCGGCATTATCGATCAGGATGTCGATGCTGCGGTCACTCGTGAGAAAGCCTGCTGCGAATGCCCGCACGCTGGCGAGGTCTGCGAGGTCGAGAGGCTGCACCTCCACGGCGTTGAGCCCGCGGTCGTCGAGGGCGACTCGCGCAACATCCGGTCGTCGGGCGGGTACTATCACGGTGGCGCCGGCGCCGGCGAGGGCGGCGAAGGTCTCGATACCGAGCCCGGAGTATCCACCTGTGACGATGGCGAGCCTACCGTCCAGATCGATGCCTGCGATGACCTCGGCAGCCGTCGTTCGGGCGTTAAAGCCGGAGGCAATGGGATGCTGGGCAGTGTTCATGAGGTCATGCTAGCGCCGGGATGTCAACGTTTCGTTCTCGCTGGCGTGCATCATCGGAAGTCGCGGGATGCGGAGCGGGTCGACATCGGTAACGCTTCGAGCCGATCGGCGAGCAGGTTGGTGACTCCTTCGGGGGAGCGTTCGAGGATGCCGCGCACGATGAGCGCGGGGGAGTCGCGGGCGATGCGGCGGTAGCGGTTCCAGACGCCAACGCTGCAGATCACGTTGACGAGCCCGCTCTCATCCTCGAGGTTCATGAAGGTGATGCCGCTCGCGGTGGCGGGGCGTTGCCGGTGGGTCACCACGCCACCGACTTCGATGCGGCGGCCGGACTCCGTCGTCTTGAGATCGTCGGAGCGGAGGGCCCCTCGCTCACGGAGTGCCCCACGCAGGTAGCGGAGCGGGTGGTCGTCCGGGGAGATGCCGGTGGCCCAGAGGTCGGATGCGAGGATCTCCGAGGTGCTGGGCATCGAGAACAGTGGCGGCTGCACCGTGACCATGCTGCCAGCGAGAAACTCCTCCCGATCCCGGGCGGCATCTCCCGCGGCCCAGAGCGCTTCCCGCATGCTGAGGCCGAGCGATTCGAAGGCACCGGCCGCGGCGAGAGCCTCGAGCTGGGGGGTGTTGAGCCCGACGCGGCGCACGAGGTTCGCGAGGTCGGTGAAGTCGCCGCCCTCTTCACGATCGGCGACGATCTTCTTCGCGAGAGTCTCGCCGATGCCGGTGACCTCGGCGAGACCGAGACGCACCGCGAGGGCTCCGTCGCGACGGTGGTCGTCGGTATCGAAGTGGGCGTTGCGGTCGTAAACCCCTACCGGCGGCTGGTGGGGGTCGAGGCAGGCGGGGGTGCCCGTTGGAGGGGTCTCGCCCCCCACTGCTCCGCCGCCCGTGGTTCCCCTGAATAGGTCGCTCCGCGACCGTATCGAAGGGTGCAGACCCTCCAGACCCTCCAGCCCCGGCTGCCAGCCTGACCGCAGGATGTCGGGACGTCGCACCTCGACGCCGTGCCGCCGGGCATCCGCCACCAGAGAGAGTGGCGAATAGAAGCCCATCGGCTGGGAGCGGAGCAGCGACGCGAGAAATGCCCCGGGATAGTGCAACCGCAGCCAGGAGCTTGCATAGACGAGCAGGCCGAAGCTGAGACTGTGGCTCTCGGCGAACCCGAAGTTCGCAAAGGCCTCGATCCTGCCGTAGATGTCGTCGGCGACCTCTCCGACGATGCCGTTGCTCGCCATGCCCGCGTACAGGGTGACTTTGAGCGACGCGATCTTCTCCTGCCCGCGCTTGGACCCCATCGCGCGACGCAGCAGGTCCGCGTCATCCGCGCTGCAGCCTCCCACCGCCATCGCCATCTGCATCAGCTGCTCCTGGAACACCGGGATACCAAGCGTGCGCTCGAGCGGTTCCCTGAGCTTCGGATGCTGGTAGGTGATCGCCTCTTCGCCGAGCTTGCGCCGCACGAACGGATGCACCGCTCCACCCTGGATGGGCCCCGGCCGCACCATGGCGATCTGTACCACCAGGTCGTAGAATTTGCGCGGCTGCAACCGGGGGAGTAACCCCATCTGGGCACGGCTCTCCACCTGGAACACGCCGATCGAGTCGGCCCGGCAGAGCTGGTCGTAGACACCCTGCTCCTCCTTGGGGATAGTGGCCAGCTCCCAGCTCTCACCGAGATGCTCCCGCACGAGGTCGAAGCTGTGTTGGATGGCGTTGAGCATGCCGAGGCCGAGCAGATCGAACTTGACCAGCCCCATCCAGGCACAGTCGTCCTTATCCCACTGCAATACCGTTCGGCCATCCATGCGGCCGTGCTCGATCGGACAGACCTCGCCGACGGGACGATCGGTGAGAACCATACCGCCGGAGTGGATGCCGAGGTGTCTCGGGAGCTTTAACGCCTCGAGGGCGAGACTCGTGACAGCCTCCGGGATGTCGTGGTCGACGCTCGAGAGCAGGGCTCCGTGGCGCTCCACCTGTTTCGACCACGCATCCTGCTGCCCCGGGCTCGCCCCGAGCGCCTTGGCCATGTCCCGCACCGCGAACTTGGGCCGGTACTGGATCACGTTCGCCACCTGCGCCGCATTCAGCCGACCGTACTTCTCGTAGACGTACTGGATCGCCTCCTCGCGCCGGTTGGAGTCGAAGTCGACGTCGATATCCGGCTCCTCCTCTCGCATGCTCGAGAGAAAACGTTCGAACGGCAACTTGTAGCCGATCGGATCGACTGCGGTGATATTGAGCAGGTAGCAGACCGCGGAGTTCGCGGCGGATCCGCGCCCCTGGCAGAGAATGCCGCGACCGCGGGCGAACTTCACGATGTCCCAGACGATGAGGAAGTAGCCGGGAAAGTCCTTCGCCTCGATCACGTCGAGTTCGTGGGCGATACGGTCGCGCTCCTCTGGCGCGAGCTGCGGATAGCGTACCGGTACGGCATCCCAGACCAGCTTGCGAAGGTAGCTCATCGGGGTGTGACCCTCCGGAACCTGCTGCTTCGGCAGCTTCGGACGGGCGCGGCGCAACTGGAACGAGAGGTCGTCGGCGACCTCGACGGTATGCTCCACTGCCCCGGGATAGCGGGCGAATCGCGCCGCCATCTCGGCGCCGGAACGGAGATGGGCGGCCCCGGATGCGGGTAGCCATCCATCCATGTCGTCGAGGCTACGACGGGCGCGCACCGCTGCAAGGGCCGAAGCCAGCCGGTATTGCTCGGGCTTTGCATAGTGCACATTGCCGGTGGCAACCACCGGCAATCCCCGCCGATCCGCGATCTCGAAGAGCGCATCGTTGTGGTCACTGGCCAGCGGAGTGCCGTGATCGAAGAGCTCGACGATCACGTTGCTGTGACCGAACAGGTCGACGAGCCGGTCGATCTCCCGGGTCGCGGCCGCGGGGGAGTGCTCGAGAGCCTGCCGCACGGCTCCCTTGCGGCATCCGGTGAGAATCGCCCAATGCCCCTCTGCGCCCTGTCCCTGCGCCTGCGCGGCGAGCTCGTCGAGGTCGTAGACCGGACGCCCCTTCGTCAGACCGGCGAGCTGGGCCGCGGTGAGAGCACCGGCCAGCCGGTGGTAACCCTCCTCCCGGCGGGCCAGCACGAGCAGGTGACTTCCCTCCGGATCGGCGGCGCCATTCTGCGGGCGGCTGAGATCGAGAGAGAGTTCTGCCCCGAAGACCGTGCCGATTCGCGGATGCTGCTCCGCCGCCTCGGCGAGGCGCACGACCCCGTAGAAACCGTCGTGATCGGTCATCGCGAGAGCATGCAGTCCGAGTCGGGAGGCTTCCTCGAGCAACTGCTCGGGTGCGGATGCCCCGTCGAGAAAACTGAAGCTCGAGTGGGCGTGCAGTTCGGCATACGGCACGCGGTCGGCGCTAGTTCCCGCACCGGCCAGACCGTGGCCGGCCACACCTTCGTTGGCCTGTGCCTCCGGCTGGGTAGGAGCCTCGTATGCGCCACGCTTGTGGGACCAGCCGGGGCTGTCGCCGCCGTCCGCGCCAACCGGCACATCTCGCGGTCGCCGAGAGTCGGACAGCGCCTTCTCGAACTCGGACCAGGGGATCGGGGGATTGTTCCAGCCCATCAGTGCCCCCCTCGCATCCGCTGCGCCGCGGCTCTGCTTGCAGATCGGGTTGCGCGTCGGGTCGCACGTCGGGTTGCACGTCGGGTTGCACGCGAAAGTTGGCCACCGCGGACAAACCGGGTCGGCATGCCAGCCCAGAGTGTCCGCATTCGCCCGGAATGTGGGTGGCGGAG
>JBKJLH010000020.1:0-4654 GCA_046597035.1 Lacisediminihabitans sp. | reverse complement strand
CCCACGCCGATGCGTAGTCCTGTTCAAGGTCAGGGTGACGAAGCAGGTGGATCGCGTGCTGGAGGGCCGCGGAGCGAGATGGCAGACCAGAGGTGTGGGCGTACTCGTCAAGGAGGGCTACGTCCTCCTCCGGAAGGCTCACGCTGATCTTCATACTGTGATGGTACCCGGGTAATACTAGCGACCACAATTCAGCTCAGACGTCCCGGAAAGCGATCCTATTCCGCGCAGTTGACACTCTCACCCACCTGGACGGACTTAGCGTGACGCTCCAAATAAACATACTGGCCTAAATAGATACTTTCCGCGAGTATGCCGCCTGGAACTCCTAGGCTGTTGAACTCGTCTTGAACCTTCCTCGCAGTCTCGTAGCACAGGCCCTAATGACGAGATCTGCTCCACCGCAGTCTACTATTGGACTTGAGTCCCGCTCTGCCCGCGGTGACTGGCAAATCTTCGTTGCCTTGCAGCTATTCGGCTATTGAATCGACGCCTTCCACGACCAAGACTTGGACTCGCTACCATCGGGACCAGTCGCCATCTCGATCCCCCTCTTAACGACTGGGTGAGGATAAGGACGGCAAACCACCGGAAAGCGGCCTCTCCGGGTCTGTCGGCCAGTTCGACTCGGAGCCCGGCAGACGGAGGACTTCTTCTTCGCTCCTAAACAATCCACTGCCGACCCTGACGCGCGCCATAACTTCGTCAACGAGACGCGCTGCGCAGTCGGTGCCATACACCGGGCGCGAGCGCAGATCAGCCCGGTGGAGTACTGCGGACTCAATCACCTCAGCAACGAAGTCCGCACCCAACGGTGGAGCCAGAACATTGCCGCCAGCAAGAAGTGACTCACCCCGATCGGTACCGAAACGCAGTGTGACGCAGGGTATGCCCAGGGTGTTTGCTTCCTCCTGCATGCTGCCCGAGTCAGTTGCCAGCAGTGCGCACTTCAAAAGAGCAGCGATAACGTCGCCATACTCCGGCCAAACTGAAGTGACGATGAGATTGTCTGGGAATTCCTCCGCGAGGGACTCAAGCCGCGACGAAAGGCCCCAGTTAGAGAGGGCCCATTCAGTCCCCTTCAGCGACACCCAGAGAATGCTGTGTCCCTTTCGAAGCAGTTTCTCTATGGCGTCGAAGTAACAGGTGAACCTTGCACGGTCGTTCGTGTTCTCACGCCTATGAATGCAAACACGAATGAACTCTCCGGTCTGTAACTGCGGGAACGTTTCAAAGATGCGAGAGAAAGCGGCGCGGTCTCGAGCCGCCAAGGTCGCATCCACCACGGTATTCCCAACGACCGCGATCGAGTCACTGGGGAAACCCTCGCCAAGCAGGAACTTACGATCCAGCTCGACAGGTGCTGCATGAAAACCGCTGGCGGCATCCGAAACTCGCGTGTTGAACTGCTCGGGAAACGGCTCCTTACTCCCGAGCGAATAAGTCTCTTCCAAGCGATGGCCATCTAGATATGAGGCCCAGTCGAACTCACCGCGCTGGAATGCTTCAAAATGGTTAAGCAGAAACTCCCGCTTTGGCGTCATAGTTCTGATGCCCGCTTCGACGTGCACGCATGCCACGCGATTCATGTAAGCAGCGACCGCGACCCCCATCGATGTCGCGGTATCGCCATGAATGTACGGCACCAAGGTGTGGCCTGTCTCGCCCGCAGCGCCAAACAGTTCATTTGCCGTCGTAATGAGGGCAGCAACGCGGGCTCCAAGGTTCAAGCCATCGCCCATCACAAGACGCATATCGACGTCGATGCCAAACTCGAGCAGCATGCCTTCCGAGTAGGCATAGTCAGTGTGCTGACCGCTGTGGCAGACTGCGACCTGGAGTCCCCGCGCTACCAGTTCCTTATACACGGGATACTGTTTGATGATGTCCGGTTTCGTTCCAATGAAGACGACATGCACCGGCTCGTCAGTACGGTAACGATCCAGCAGCGCCTTGACCTCTGCTCGGTCAACGCCTGGTCGCGAATACTCAATCTTGAGGCCGCTCATGCTCTCGCTCATGTATTTTTCCCGTCTACCTGCAGAAGGTTGTCTACCTGGTTTTGCAAATACGTCAAAGTCTCAGGATGATCCTCAAGCTTAGCAATGGGGGCAACGAGAACCACCGAGTCGGAGACGATGACGGCCAAACCTTCCAGACCAGTCGTCACCACCGTCAGCGAACTATCGTTGACGATCAGCACTGATTCGCTTTCGGAGTCTACAGTGGAGCCCGAAGCGATCAGTTTCGTGCCCTGGCTGTCAGCAAGCGCCCTGTACAGCGAAGGCCAGGTGCCAATGTCGTACCACCGAAAGTCGCAGGCCACAACTCCGATGGGCCACCCCGCATCGACCAGGGGCAACAACTCGTGTGTGGGGCCATTCTTGTTCACATAATCGGAATCACGCCCGGACTCATAAAATGAGTTGATCGCGCCGAACAACTCTGGCGCCGCCTGCTTATACGATTCGCGGAATGTTGATGCAGAGAAGCAATAATGAGACGAGTTCCAGAAGTATTCGGAGTCAGAATAGAATGATTCGGCAGACTCGCGGGTGGGTTTCTCATGGAAGTCTCGCAACACATGGATTCCCTTGACACCCATCGCCGCCCCATTCGCACGAACATAGCCAAGTGAACTGTCTGGACGAGTGGGCGTGCTACCGAGGATCGTGGTCCAAGAGGGGTGAGCCTCAACAAACGTAAAAGCCTCGGCACAACTGCGCTCAAATGCCTCCAGCGGCGAAACCGAGCTATCGGCCGCCGCGCTGAGAACCACGGCCTCTGGGTCCTCGCCGTATATTCTGGTGGCAATGAGCAGAAACGCTGCGGGTTTACCCTCGGGTCGGGGCTCAAGAATGAGGTTGTGCGGGTTCAGGCGAGGCAAAGATGCGAGGACGTCATTCGCATATCCGGCAGTCGTCGAGACGAAGATGTTTGCCTCTTGGACACAGGCGGCCAGCCGGTCGAAAGTCTGAGCGATGAGCGGGCGAGAATCCCCAAGCGCCTGGAATTGCTTCGGCTGCTGTGTTGTGCTGATCGGCCACAGGCGTGTTCCCCGGCCGCCGGCGAGTATGACGGCATAGCGATGGTCGACTTCAGAGCTCATCTGCGGCGCCCTCCGTTGCCGTCTCATCCAGCATTTCGGCGAGTAGGCCGTGGCTTAGATGTCCAGTCACTGTAACGAGCCGACGGATGTCGGACGGATTGGTGGCCTGGCCTTCCAACTGAGACGTCAGGTCTGTACGTTCCGCTAGGGACCCTGTCTCACCTGGCAGGTACCAGAGGCATCGCATCTTGGCATTCATCGCCGCGGCGACTCCCACCCGGGAATCCTCCACCGCCACCGTGCGTCGCGCCGGTAGCCCCATCTGCTGAAGCGCCAAGAGATAGACTGCGGGATCAGGCTTCCCACGAGGAAGGTCCACCGCGGACACTCGGACGGGGAATGTGTCCTGAAGTTTCAAGACGTCAAGTACGGCCTCAATAAAGCTGGGTGCAGACGAAGAGGCGATCGCCATGGGGACACTGTCGGCATGAAGGGCTCGCGCGGTCGAGACGGCCTCCGGAATGGGTGCGGGGTCAGTCACGAACTGCTCAGTGACGTAGTTGAGGACGTCTTGGACAATCGCGTCCGTCTCCGAATCGTCTATTCGGCCTTCTAAGCGAAGCGACCGAAGGATTGCCGCGATGGTATCGGGGACTCGGCCGCCAGCAAATCCACGCATTTCGGATGGATCCAAGTAGTGAAGTCCGTATCCGCGTACCTCGAGAATTCTCGACAGTCCGGTCGAGAAACCTCTGAACCAGAACGGCTCACTGTCAACGAGTGTTCCGTCGAGATCGAAAATCACGCCCGAGTGAGCGGGCCCAGCAGCTTCCTTCACGAGGTGCTTCCACCCGTCTCAACCTTGCTAGAAGTCTGTGTCAGGTTATCCTCGGCCACCATCTTGTAGTAACGCACGATCGCGCCGCGGTACCGTGAAAACCGATCGTGAACTACCCAGACCAATACCCCCGCAGAGGGGGTCGCAATGAGTGCGTACCTTGCATCTCCTCTAAGAAAAAGGGAGACCGCAACGACCGCAAGGCTTAAGGTGAAGACTCGTTCCAGACGAAGCCTCTTGAGCTGGCTCTGGATCTCCTCGTGAAGGGAAAAATGGAACGTCATGACCTTGGCGCGCTGCCTTTCCCGCTCCGCACGAGCTTCGTTGCGCTGCTCGATGGTGTAGCCCCCCAGAAAGAGCTGGGTCAGCCGATTGCGCCATGCTGGCATTCTCTCACCACCGTCACCCTTTCCGATCAATGAAGGGAGGTCCAGGAACTCCCTCCTCCGCACCGTGATGCGGTCGAGAAGAACCTCAAATAGGCCTCTCATCATGTGTTCGGCCACCACTCCCATCGCATAGGCAATCGCAAGGAAGAGGGCCATGAAAAGAGCGGATTCGGGGGACAGCATGCGGGCTTGTGCATCAATTAGGGTCGGCATTCCCCTTATTAGACCGGAGAGAAGGATGATGACTGCGATGGTGAAGAAGACGCCACCGACCAAAAACTCGACAACGCTGGCGACGAATTCAGATAGATCCTCCACAGCTGAGCCCTTTCGTCATTGCGTCGGGAGCGCCGCCTCTGATGACTGCGTGGGCCTATG
>JBKJLH010000134.1:0-4384 GCA_046597035.1 Lacisediminihabitans sp. | reverse complement strand
CTCGCCGAATTCACGCCGATCGTGTGCGAGGTCGTGCACGTCAGACACGCCTGACACACGATCACAAGCCGAACGATGAGTGCGACACGAAAGGTCAGAGGCGGCGGGCGAAGTTATCGTTTCATGAGCGCCCTGCGCTCACACAATTCGGAGTGTTCTCCTCGAGTGCCGCGACTATCCCTTCGATGTCCGGAGAAACCTGATTGCTATCCGTTCGGGACAGTCACATTGGGAAGCGCGGTTACTACGGCGACCGAGTCGTCCCAATATGTCGTGTAGAAATTCGGGTCGGCGTTGATCTGTACGCCATGTGCGGCTTGGGTGGGGGTGAGGGACTTCCATCCGAGAATATTAACCAGTGCAGCGAAGGAGTTGTTTGCGGCGGTCGTGGGAGTCATCCGGTCGGTCAGCGTTCCCCAGGCGCCGTTTGCTCACTGTTGGAACAGTCCTCGGCTATCGGCCCCGGCTGCGTCGCCGTGGTGGAGGTTGCGAAGACCCGATTCGCCCATTGCTGTGACCACACCGATGGTCTGGGTGTGCGCTGCGATGCCGAGCGACCGAGCCGCGGTGATGATGTAAGCCGCGTTGATCAGACGATCTTGGCAGTATCCGGCGATCGGCCCAGCGGGAACAGTTATCGTTCCGACTGATGTTGGCGCGACGGTTGGGCAACGGGGAACTGTCGGACCGGCAACGGGCGGGGCCGTCCACGAATCAGGGTGTGAGGTGGCGAACGGGGCGACGGCCGCGATTCCGCCCACGATAACCAGCGTCATCAGGCAGACCAAAAGACGTCGCACGTTGGTCAACAGCTCTCCGCTCGCACGGATCTTCGAAGCCCTCACCTTCGCCAGTTGCTGCTGGTTGGTTGTAGAGAGTCAGCGGACAATCCGCTCAGCTATACCGGGCGGAAAATCACGCAGTCGTCAGAGCGATCGATACCGAAATGTGGTTCACCCACCGGTGGACGGTACCAACACTGCCGACCGAGCGCTCCCTGTGGGACAGTTGCGGCTGAAAAGACTCTCATGAAGTGCGAGCTGGCTGGGCGGCGTTCTTCAGGCTGGTCCGGCTGAATAGTTAAATGGTTCCCGGGTTGGTGCGTCCGCGCACCGGGTACATGCAGCAAGTACTCCGTCTGGGGGACCTTCCGGTTCGAGTTCTGGCGGGACTGTTCGGTGTTCTGGGTGTGTGTGTTGCTGCGGCAGGCTCCTGGGTTCCGTCGCTGTGGGGTGATGAAGCCGCCACTGTCATGTCGGCCGAGCGATCCTGGCCATCCCTGTTTCGGATGCTTGGTCACATCGACGCCGTGCATGGCACCTACTACGCATTCATGCATGTGTGGATCGACGTCTTTGGTGCGTCGGCGTTCTCGGTCCGCCTACCGAGCGCGATCGCGACCGGGTGCGCCGCGGCCGGGATCATTGTCTTGGTCACCCGGTTGGGCGGGCGCCAGGTTGCTGTGGTCAGCGCTCTGGCGTACCTTCTCATCCCGCGCGTGACGTACATGAGCGGTGAGTCGCGGGAGTACGCGCTGAGCGCAGCCTGTGCCGTGTGGTTAACCGTTGTGTTCGTGCAGCTGGTGAGTGCGCGCAACACGCGGTGGTTCGCCTGGCTCGGTTACGCGCTCCTGTTCGCGGCCTCAGTGTATGTGTTCTTGTATCTCGCGTTGATGGCGTTCGCTCATGCGGTCATCCTGGTGTCCGTGACGCGCGAACGTCGGATTCTGTGGCGCTGGCTTGTCGCCACCGCCCTGGGTATAGCCCTCGCGGGCCCTGTGATCTTCTTTGCTGTGTCGGAAGTAGGGCAGATCGCTTTTCTGTCCTCCAGGGTGACCGTAGGTTTCACCGGCTTCTTCGTCGACCAGTGGTTCTTCTCGGAGAGCTTCGCGGCCGCCGCGTGGATTTGCGTCTTCTGCGCCCTAGCAGCATTCGCAATCCGGAACTGGTGGTTCCGGCGCACGGCAACTCCGATGGCCGCGATGGTGCGAGTGTTCAGCACCGAGAAATTCAGCGCCGAGAAATCCGGCCCGGAGAAATCCAGCCCTGGAAAAGATGGGCCGTCGCTTGCCGTTGTGGCGGTTGCGTGGGCTGCGGTCCCGACAGGGCTCCTGCTGACTGCCAACACGGTGCACGCTCTCTACGCGGCCAGGTATTTGTCCTTCGTGATACCCGCGATTGCCCTGTTGATCGGGTCGGGTATCTGCCTGCTGGCACGCCGCTGGATGATCGTTGCCGCCGTGGGCGTGCTGGTCGCCCTGTCGGTGCCGACCTACCTGCACCAACGGGGCCCCTATGGCATGCCTGGCGGTAGCGATTGGTCCGAAGTTGCCGCGACGATCGCCCAGAACGCTCACCGCGGTGACGCGATCGTGTTCACGGAGGGCGGCAGCCCGTCACAGAATCCACGCAGTGCACTGTACCTGTACCCGAGCGCGTTCCGCGGGCTCACCGACCCCACACTGGTCACCCCGCACGCGCAGAGCACCGGCCTCTGGGATGTCACGGAGCCGGTCTCGCACGCTGCAGACCGGCTGGCACGCGGCAACGGACGGGTGTGGCTGATTCTGCATCGCGGTGCGGGCACACCAGTACACCCTCTGGAACTCGCCGGCTTGGAAGGTCTCGGCTACACCGTCGCGCGAACGATCCCGGAAAATCACGACGTCGTCTACCTCATGACTAACGCGAGTTCGAGCAGATGACGCACAGCACACCGGTTGTACAGTCACCGTCCGCCGTCCGCCACCCGCCACCCGCCACCCGCCACGCGGTCGGTATGAATCGTCCCAAATTTCGTGCCACTTGCTTTCGGGTGCAAAGACCGTCGCCTCCGTTCTCCAGAGAACTTTGAAAGACGGGACTGAGATCGAGGTTGTTTTCCGACTTCGACGGGTACCCGCAAGACGAACCTCAAGCGCGCTTGTCTACGGCACTCGTCTGACATTCCTTGATCGCCTGTGGGAGTCAGGATAGCGTCGATGACGTGAGCCGAGTCGTGATGATGTGTGGTCCAGCTGGCTCCGGCAAGTCAATCGTCGCCCTACGGCTCGAAGCCGACGGGATGACGCGCCTGTCGTTCGACTTAGAGGCGTGGCAGCGCGGAATTCTTCAGATGCCGCTTTTGCCCGACGTGCATGCTGAGATCGAGCGCGAGCTACAGGAGCGACTCGTATCGCTGGTCAAGGTTGGCGAAGACGTGGTACTGGACTTCGCATTCTGGTCGAGGCAATCGCGGGATGAATACCGCGAATTACTTCGGTCAATCGGTGTTGTGCCAGAGATCATGTATCTTGCTACGCCGCGATCGACTGTGCTCGAGCGGATGCGAGCCAGAGGCCATGGGCACGCCGACGACTATGCTCTCCCGGCTGCCGTTGTCGCTGAGTACTTCGACCACTTTGAGCCACCGACCTCGGATGAGGGGCCATTGCTGATTCTCGGAAGCGAATCCCGCTAGAGGGACATCCGCGGGCGGGCCTCTCGAGCACTCAAAGGGCACGCTGGGAATCATGAATGGGCCACAAGGGCCGCCCGCAAGCGGAACCCTCATCGTGCGCGGAGGGAACGACTACTGAACGGCTTTTCACCGCGCACTCTGAGACGGACAAAAGGATTATTTAGACTTCCAGAAATGCCGGCCACATTGATGGGCGAGTGGCCTAATCGTCGGTGGCGACGAGCAGGTTTAGAGTTTTCGATTCTGGTGAGATTGCCACATATTCCAGGAAACCTGTATCGCTGCCGACTACCCCACTCCAGTCGTGCTGTGCTGACTCTGGAAGATTGGGAAGTGCGTAGATTCGGGAGCCAACTGGAAGAAGAGCATCGATCGCGGAACGGAATGCGTTCGTCGCCTCAGGCGTGGCATTGCTCTGCGCGAGCCAGCTATCGAGTTGCCGTCTCGCTTCGTCTCGCTCCATCCGCACGAAAATATCAGCGGTGATGGCCTCCACCCGAAATGGGCCGTGAATCCCTGCGCCGGCTGGGTCAGGGATATCGCCTCGCGGAGCGGCGTAACCGTGTTGATACCACGGGTTGGCTACGAGTGCCTCTAGGAGGTCTCTATCGTTTGCGAACTCCGACGCGGCATATTCCAATCCATCTACCCACCAATAGCCAAGACCAAAGTTGCGCGAGTTGACGAAACGCTTGTCCAGCAGTTGCAAACCCATGACCGTCAGTGTGCCAGACATCGTGACACCGCCCCCCTCTCGAAAAGAACCGCGCGGCATCAATTTCCGACGTCCTTGCCCGGAAGAGGGACGTCGACCGGACGGGATCTCGAGCGCTCAGGAGAGCGCCCTGGAGACCACTTTTTAGCCGGAAGGGCCGCCCGTAAGGGGAACCTCGTGCGGGCCGCGACCGAGGGTGAAAGGTCGACG
>JBKJLH010000176.1:0-31387 GCA_046597035.1 Lacisediminihabitans sp. | reverse complement strand
GAGATCACCGGTGGGCGCGGTCAGGACTGGCAGCTTCTCACCTCGGGCGCATTCATCTCGATCCTCGTACCGCTCCTCGTGTTCTTCGCTCTGCAGCGGTTCTTCGTCCGCGGACTGCTCGCTGGCAGCACCAAGGGTTGAGGCATCCGCCACACCAAGGTCGTGGCGGGGATACGACATCGCGGCGGGAGTCGTAACTCCCGCCGCGATGTCGCTGCACCCCTGTAGCGCGAAGTATTTCCCGCGGCGAGCGGGTTGCGCCGAGGGCGAATTCGGCTGGGAGTGTCGTCGCCTCTGCGTAAGGTGAACGAGTGAGCGGAATGCACGGAGGCGGCACCCCGGTGGGGCGAATGGGCAAGCAGCGAACCCGCATCAGTGGGTCCGATGCGGACGCGCAGAAGGCCGAGAATGCGGATGCCCCGCGCATCCCAGATCTGCTGGCCCGCATCGCGCAACTGTTCCAGCCGCACCGTCGGGCGCTCGGCATCACCGCGGTGCTGGTGATCATCAGCGCCGGACTTTCCGTGCTGCCCCCGCTTCTCACCCGCCAGGCCTTCGACGTGGGGCTCTTCCCGCAATCGGGTCGACCGAATTTCCCGGTCCTGCTCGAGATCGTCGGGCTCATGATCGTGATCTACGTGAGCTCCGCTGGACTCGGGGTCTGGCAGACCTTCCTCACCGCCACAGTCGGTAACCGGGTGATGGGCGCGCTGCGCGTGCGGCTGTTCGGGCATCTACAGAAGATGGAGCTCGCGTTCTTCACGCGTACCAAGACCGGCATCATCCAATCCCGCCTGCAGAACGACGTCGGCGGTGTTTCGAGCGTGCTCACCAATACGGTGGCGAGCGTGCTCGGCAACACGGTGACGGTTGCAGCAGCCTTCGTGAGCATGCTGGTTCTGTCCTGGCAGCTCACGATCGTTGCCGTAATCCTCATGCCGATCCTCGTGATCGCCCAACGTCGGGTTGGTCGGGTGCGCGCGAAGATCGCCACCAAGACCCAGGAGTCGCTCAGTGACATGACCGCGATCACGCAGGAGACCCTGTCGGTCTCGGGAATCCTGCTGGCCAAGAGCTTCAACCAACAGGGCACCGAAGTTGCACGGTACAGCGACGAGAACGACAACCAGATCCGCCTGCAGGTGCGCGAGCAAATGAGCGGCCAGTGGTTTTTCGCGATGGTGCAGATCTTCCTCGCCATCATCCCGGCCGTGATCTACCTCTGCGCCGCCTGGCTGCTCTTCCACAACGTCGCCGTCACCGCTGGCACGATCGTGGCCTTCACCACGGTGCAGGCGCGCCTCATGTGGCCGCTGCTGGGACTCATGCGGGTCGCCCTCGACCTGCAGACCTCGCAGGCGCTATTCGCCCGAATCTTCGAGTACCTCGACCTGCATCCCGCGATCTCGGATGCCCCGAACGCCCACCCGGTTGATCCGGCCGACCTCGGCAGGGTGCAGTTCGATGACGTGATTTTCTCCTACCCCGACTCGGGCGAGGGCACGCCTCCGACCCTCAAGGGCGTCTCCTTCGCAATTGAGCCGGGCCAGTTCGCCGCCTTCGTCGGGCCGTCCGGAGCGGGCAAGACCACGGTGTCCTACCTGATTCCCCGGTTCCACGACGTGACCGGCGGCCGTATCCTGTTCGCCGGGGATGACGTGCGCGAGCTCGAACAGGACTCCCTGGTCGCCAACATCGGCATCGTGAGTCAGGAGACCTACCTCTTCCACGCCACGATCGCGGAGAACCTGCGTTACGCCAAGCCGAGCGCCACGGATGCCGAGATCGAGCAGGCCGCGCGGGCGGCGAACATCCACGACACCATCGCCTCGTTCCCGCTCGCCTACGACACCGTCGTCGGTGAGCGCGGATACCGCCTGAGCGGCGGCGAGAAGCAGCGCATCGCTATCGCGCGAGTACTGCTGAAAGACCCGCGGGTGCTGATCCTCGACGAGGCGACGAGCGCTTTGGACTCGATCAGCGAGCGGATTGTGCAGGATGCCCTGGACGCCGCCTCCCGTGGGCGCACGACCATCGCCATCGCGCATCGCCTCTCCACTATCGTCAGCGCCGATGTGATCTTCGTGGTCGATGCCGGGCGCGTCGTCGAGCACGGTACCCATAGCGAGCTTGCCGCACTCGATGGGGTATACGCGCGTCTCTATGCCCAGCAGGTGACCCAGCACTAGTGGCGCCGATAACCGAGCCCGACCCCCACTGGTAGATTGGCGCCACTATGAAGTTTGCCAATAGTGTTATCGAACTCGTCGGGAACACCCCCCTCGTGAGGCTCAATCGGGTGACGGATGGCATCGCCGCCACGGTGCTCGTGAAGGTGGAGTACCTTAACCCCGGCGGGTCCTCGAAGGACCGCATCGCCACCCGGATCATCGACGCCGCGGAACGTGACGGGCTGCTGAAACCCGGCGGTACGATCGTCGAACCCACCTCGGGCAATACCGGGATAGGGCTGGCGCTGGTGGCCCAGCAGCGCGGCTATCGCTGCGTCTTCGTGTTGCCCGACAAGGTGGGCGAGGAGAAGCGCAACGTGTTGCTGGCGTACGGCGCCGAGATCGTCGTGACTCCGACCGCGGTGGCGCCGGACAGTCCCGAGTCCTATTACTCGGTATCGGATCGGCTGGCCCGCGAGATTCCCGGAGCGTTCAAGCCCAACCAGTACGCGAATCCCAACGGTCCGTTGAGCCACTACGAGACCACGGGCCCGGAGGTCTGGCGCGACACCGAGGGGCAGATCACCCATTTCGTGGCCGGTGTGGGAACGGGCGGTACGATCAGCGGAGTCGGCAAATACCTCAAGGAGGTCTCGCACGGCTCGGTCACCATCATCGGTGCCGACCCGGAGGGTTCGGTCTACTCCGGCGGTACCGGTCGGCCCTATCTCGTCGAGGGAGTGGGCGAGGACTTCTGGCCCGCGGCCTACGACGGTTCGGTCGTCGACGAGATCATCGCCTCCTCGGACGCCGAATCCTTCGAGATGACCCGGCGCCTCGCGCGCGAGGAGGGACTACTCGTCGGAGGGTCGAGCGGCATGGCCGTGGCATCCGCTCTCAAGGCCGCGCGCGCGCTACCCGCGGAAGCCGTGATGGTGATCCTGCTTCCCGATGGGGGCCGCGGCTACCTCAACAAGATCTTCAGCGAGAAGTGGATGCAGTCCTACGGCTTTACGCAGGTCTCGGATGAGAAGACGGTCGCCGATGTCGTCGGCCATAAGACCGGCTCGCTGCCCGCCCTCGTGCACGTGCACCCCTCGGACACCGTGCGCGACGCGATCCAGATCATGACCAAATACGGTGTCTCCCAGCTGCCGGTGCTCTCCGCTGAGCCGCCGGTGGTCATCGGGGAGGTGGTGGGGGCGATCGAGGAGAAGACACTGCTGGAGCAGGTGTTCAGCGGCGACGCGAGCATGACCGATCCGGTTGGGAAATTTATTGGAGCTCCGTTGGGTTTGATCGGTGTGCACGAATCAGTCAGCACTGCGCGTGCCGCCTTCGGCAGAACGGATGCCCTCCTCGTCACCGAGGACGGCAAGCCCGTCGCTGTCGTTACGCGACACGACCTGCTCACCTTCCTCTCCGACTGATCTCTCATCAAAGAACAGTTCCTGAAATAGAAAAGATCATTGTGACCGACTTCTCCACCCGCGCCATTCACTCGGGCCAGGCCTTCGACCCGACCACAGGCTCGGTCATTCCCCCGATCTACCTGACCTCCACCTTCGTGCAGAAGAGTGTTGGCGAGCTCCGCGGTGGCTACGAGTACGCGCGAAGTGCGAACCCCACGCGCGACTCCCTACAGGAGCTCGTCGCTGATCTCGAGGGGGCGAAGCACGGTTTCAGTTTTTCTTCCGGTCTCGCCGGGGAAGATACCCTGCTGCGGGCGATCCTCGTACCGGGTGACCACGTGATCATGGGCAACGATGTCTATGGCGGAACACACCGACTGGTCAATCGCGTCTTCGTACCCTGGGGAATCGAGCTCGACACCGTGGAGATGACCGACCTCGATGCGGTGCGCGCGTCGATCCGTCCGAACACTCGGGTGCTCTGGGTCGAGACGCCGAGCAACCCCCTGATGAAGATCAGTGACATTGCCGCACTCGTGGAAATCGGGCACGCCGCCGGAGTCATCGTGGTCGTCGACAACACCTTCGCCTCTCCCTATTTGCAGAACCCCCTCGCGTTCGGTGCCGATGTCGTCTCGCACTCGACCACCAAGTACCTCGGCGGTCACTCCGATGTGCTCGGTGGGGCGGTGGTGCTGAACGATGATGAGCTCGCCGAAAAGCTCGGCTTCCTACAGTTCGCCATCGGACCGGTGGCCAGTCCGATGGATGCCTGGCTCACCATTCGCGGGATCAAGACGCTTCCCGTGCGCATGGATCGGCACTCCGCGAACGCGCAGACAATCGCAGAGGCCCTGGTCGAGCATCCCGCGATCGAGCGCGTGTATTACCCGGGTCTCGTCGAGCATCCCGGCCATGATCTCGCCGCGCGCCAGATGCGCGGCTTCGGCGGAATGCTGTCGGTCGAGCTTG
Source organism: Lacisediminihabitans sp. (assembly GCA_046597035.1). Taxonomy (GTDB): domain Bacteria; phylum Actinomycetota; class Actinomycetes; order Actinomycetales; family Microbacteriaceae; genus Lacisediminihabitans. The sequence goes on along the minus strand of JBKJLH010000176.1, from coordinate 26,832 downwards.
CCGCCGGTCCCGCCGCCGCGCGAGCCTTTGCGGAGTCGACCGAGCTGTTCCAGCTTGCGGAGTCGCTCGGGGGAGTCGAGTCCCTCATCGGGTACCCCACGGAGATGACTCACGCTTCAGTGCGGGGGACAGCGCTCGCCGTGCCCGAGAACCTGGTGCGGCTATCGGTCGGTATCGAGGGCGTCGACGACCTGCTCGCGGATGTGCATGCGGCGCTTGATCGAGTGGCTTCTCGCTGAGAAGCGTTCGCAACAGGCGCATATTCTCCCCGGGAGGCACGATCTCGCGCGCGTTCCGCGGGCGTGGTAGGACAGCACAGAGAAATATTCCATTTTTGGGATGTATGTGCCACAGGGATCTCGGTCGAGCTATCAGGCCGCCAATATTGTCGACGAGCTCTCTGGCATCGTGCCGGGCGCGGGCGCTCGGGCGAATTCTCTCCGTCGCGCTGACGAGGACGGCGTGGGTCATACTTGTCACGCCATGCGGCTTTTCGCGCGCGTGCCCCCAACTCTACGAAGCCGGATATCCCGTCCATGGAACCAGTGAAGGTCCGTGCCCCCAGCATCCGCGATGTCGCGCGGATCGCTGGGGTTTCCTACCAGACGGTTTCGCGTGCCCTCAACAATTCCGAGAACATCCGCTCGTCGACAAAAGATCGCGTGTTCGAGGTGATCGAGCAACTCGGCTACCGCCCGAATCACGCCGCGCGTGCGCTGGTGACGAGTCGTTCGCGAACCATCGGGGTGCTCACATCGCAGGTGGCCAATTACGGTCCGGCCACTAGTCTCGCCGCCATCGAGGATGCCGCGCGTGACGCCGGTTATCTGATCACGACAACGAGCCTCGCGGCAACCGACTCAGAGGCGATCCACGACCGCCTCGAGTACCTGCTGAGCCAAGCGATCGAAGGGCTCGTCGTGATTTCGCCGCAAATGCGGGTCTTCAACGCCATCCGCGACCTCGATATCCGGCTGCCGCTCGTCACCCTCGACTCGACCGGTCGCGATGGTCGGCACAGCCTGTCAGTCGACCAGACCTCGGGCGCACGGCTGGCGACCAGGCACCTGATCGAGCTCGGTCATCGCAAGATTCTCCATCTCGGTGGACCGCAGGACTGGATAGAGGCAGAGGCGCGGATGGCCGGATTCCTCGACGAACTCATCGAGGCGGATCTCGACGTGCGCGCTCCGATTCTCGGCGACTGGACCTCCGATTTCGGCTATCGGGCCGGGCTCGAACTTTCGCGATACCGCGACTTCACGGCCGTGTTCGCGGCCAATGACCAGATGGCACTCGGACTCATTCATGCCTTGGGTGACGCGGGCCTGGACGTGCCAGGCGATATCAGCGTCGTGGGGTTCGATGACGTGCCGGATGCGGCTCACTACTGGCCACCGCTCACCACTGTGCGACAGGATTTCGCGGAGATCGGCCGCCGTTCTGTTGCCATGCTCCTTGCCGAGCTGAACGGGGAGTCTCGCGGTGGACACGAGCCGATCCTGCCGGAATTGATCGTGCGGCGTTCGACTGCTGCGCCTCGCCGGTAGACCGCAGAGATCGGCGCGCGCCACGCCGCATCGCTGTGGGACCGCTCTCATTCCGTCATAACGGTTGCGTTAACTTCTTGACGACAAGGCCGCGGATGATGCACTCTCGTAGTCATGCCTGAAACGCCGCAACCACCTCCGCTGCCGACCCGTAACCCCGGTTCACAGTCGGCGCTGCGCGAACTGAACCAGCAGCGCGTGATCGACGCACTTCTCGGGAGCGGCCCGTTGACGCAGGCCGAGCTCGCCAGGCATACCGGACTCTCGACCGCGACGGTGTCGAACATCGTCAAGACGATGGCGGAGGTCGGATCATTCGAGACAGAGCCGACCACAAGTTCCGGGCGACGTGCGCTTCTCGTGCGGCTCTCCAACAACGGCACCGTGGCGGTGGGGATCGACTTCGGGCGTCGACATATGCGGATCGTGCTCGCCAGTCTCGGGTTCACGGTCGTGGCCGAGCAGTTCGTCGAACTTCCACTCGGGCACCGGGCCGAAGAGAGCATCGATCGGGCATCGCAGTTACTGGCGGCACTGCTCGAGGAGCACGATGTGAAACCCTCTGCAGTTCTCGGTGTCGGAGTCGGAATCCCCGGCCCGATCGACCACCGCACCGGCACCGTGGTGCAGGGTTCGATTCTTCCGGAGTGGGTGGGCATACACCTGCACGACCTGGAAAAACGTCTCCATTTCCCCGTGGTTTTCGATAATGACGCCAATCTCGGGGCGCTGGCGGAGGTTACCTGGGGTCCCCATAACAGCGTCCAGAACCTCGTGTTCGTGAAGATCGGGAGCGGCATCGGTGCCGGACTGATCCTCGGCGGCCACCCGTTTTCGGGGAGCCTCGGCATTACCGGCGAGATTGGGCACGAGACCATCACCGACAACGGAGTCGTCTGCCACTGCGGGAATCGTGGATGCCTCGAGACGGTGGCATCCACCTCGGTGATGATGAGCCTCCTCGGAACCCGGGCCCCCGTCACGACGGCCGACATCGTGCACAATGCGCTTGCGGGCGACTCGGCAACGTTGCGGGTGTTGGACGACGCGGGCACGGCGATCGGTCGCGGACTCGCCAGCATCGCCAACCTGATCAATCCCGAGGTGATCGTCATCGGCGGACCGCTTGCCGGTCTCGGTCAGATTATGCTCGCGCCGATCGGGCGCGGGCTGTTGCGTCACGCCGTGCCGAGCGTCGGTGAAGCAACCTCCGTCGTGATGTCTTCGCTCGGAGATCGGGCGGAAGCACTCGGGGCCGCGTCTCTCGTTCTTCAATCTCCGGGCCTGCGGAATACCTGATTATTTCCGAGTCGTTACGCTTTCGTTGCGTTCACAACTTGACGACAAGGGTTGAAACAAGGTTTAGTCTGATAGCGGGTAAATTCTTCCCCCTAACGAGACAAGGTAGTCCGGCGTGAAACCACATGCGGCCCTCGCAGTTGTGAACGTACACAACCCGCGCGCTGGAGCGACTCCGCTCGCTCCAACGGAGGTGCTCCGTGGCGAGTGACCCGATCATCCTCGAGATGCGTTCCATCACCAAGGAGTTCCCGGGCGTCAAGGCGCTCGACAAGGTTTCCTTGCAGGTCAAAGCCGGCGAGATCCACTCCATCTGTGGAGAGAACGGCGCCGGCAAGTCCACTCTCATGAAGGTGCTGTCCGGGGTCTACCCCTACGGTACGTACCAGGGCGAGATCGTCTTCCAGGGTCACGAGTCGCGCTTCAAGGACATCGGGTCCAGCGAGGCCGCTGGCATCGTCATCATCCACCAGGAGCTCGCTCTCATCCCGGAATTGTCCATCACCGAAAATATCTTCCTTGGCAACGAGCCGCGTCGATTCGGCATTATCGATTGGGTGAAGGCTAAGAAGCGCGCCATCGACCTGCTCGCGCGGGTCGGTCTCGAAGACGATCCGGATACGCAGATCAAGAACCTCGGTGTCGGCAAGCAGCAGCTCGTGGAGATTGCGAAGGCGCTCGACAAGTCAGTGAAGCTGCTCATCCTCGACGAACCGACCGCCGCGCTCAACGAGGCCGACTCCCAGCACCTGCTCGACCTGATCCTCGGCCTCAAAGGCCGCGGAATCGCATCGATCATGATTTCCCATAAATTGAACGAGATCGAACAGATCTCCGATTCGATCACAATCATCCGCGACGGCAAGACCATCGAGACCCTGGATGTCAAAGCTGACGGAGTAAACGAAGACCGCATCATCCGCGGAATGGTCGGCCGCACCCTCGAGAACCGGTTCCCCGATCGCACCTCGGAGATCGGCGACGTGTTCTTCGAGGTGAAGGACTGGACGGTGCAGCATCCGCTCAGCGCTGAGCGCATGGTCGTCAAGAACTCAAGTTTCACGGTGCGCCGTGGCGAGGTGGTCGGGTTCGCTGGACTCATGGGTGCCGGTCGCACCGAGCTGGCAATGAGCCTGTTCGGGCGGTCCTACGGCACCTTCATCTCCGGCCAGGTCTTCATGAACGGCAAAGAGATCCAGTTGCGCAACGTGAGCGAAGCCATCAAGAACGGGATCGGCTATGTCAGTGAGGACCGCAAGGCACTCGGCCTCAACCTGCTCGACAACATCCAGGATTCCGTGGTCTCGGCCAAGCTGTCGAAGATCACCACGCTGTCGGTCATCGACAAGGTAGAGCAGCACAGGGTCGCGGAGGTCTATCGCAAGAGCCTTCGCATCAAGGCACCCCGTGTCGAAGAGGGCGTGAACAAGCTCTCCGGTGGAAACCAGCAGAAGGTCGTTTTGGCCAAATGGATGTTCACAGATCCCGACCTGCTCATTCTCGACGAGCCGACCCGAGGCATCGACGTCGGCGCGAAGACCGAGATTTACGGCATCATCCGCGACCTCGCGGCCTCGGGGAAGGGCATCATCCTCATTTCGTCGGAGCTGCCAGAGCTGCTGGGGGTCTCCGACCGCATCTACACGATCTTCGAGGGTGCGATCACGAACGAACTCACTGCCGACGAAGCGAATCCCGAAACTCTCCTGAAAAGCATGACTTCCGCGAAGAAGAAAGTTAACAGCTAATGAGCACAACACCCGACGCCCCGAAGAAGGGTTTTCAGCTCCGTGACATCGGAAAGATGTTCGGTGGAGCTCAAGGCACGGGCCGCCAGATCGGCATCCTCGCGGCGCTCGTTTTCATCATCATCTACTTCCAGATCGTCACGGGTGGGCTCACGCTCGACCCCATCAACCTGATCAACCTGGTGAACCAAAACGCCTATGTTCTGATCCTCGCAATCGGCATGGTGATGGTGATCATCGCCGGCCACATCGACCTCTCTGTTGGATCGGTCGCCGCCTTCGTCGGCATCGTCGTCGCGACCGCGATGGTCAGCTGGCATTTCCCCTGGCCCTTGGCGATCCTGCTCGGCCTCGTGGTAGGCGCGCTGATCGGGGCCTGGCAGGGCTTGTGGGTTGCCTACGTCGGCGTTCCGGCGTTCATCGTGACCCTTGCGGGAATGCTCATCTTCCGCGGTGCCAACCAATTCTTCGGCAATTCGAACACCCTCACCGTCCCCAAGGCCTTCAACGTCATCGGGCAGGGCTTCATCCCAGACTTCGGCCCGAATGACAACTACAGCAACGGCACCCTGATCCTCGGTCTTCTGGTGATCGTCGCCCTGGTCTGGCAGGAGTTCAACAAGCGTCGGACCCAGGTGCTGATGGGTGCGGAACCCGCCCCGATGTGGGTGACCATCGTGAAGATCGTGATCCTGGTTTTGGTGGCCGGCGGGGCCACCTACCTTTTCGCCACCGGCCGCGTCGGTACGAGCTACCCGGTGTCGGGGATAATCCTCGGTGTCCTCGTCCTCATCTACTCCTTCGTCACCCGCAATACGACACTTGGTCGGCACATTTACGCGGTCGGTGGAAACTGGCACGCCGCCGAGCTCTCGGGAGTGAAGATCAAGCGAATCAACTTCTTCGTGATTGCGAACATGTCGGTGCTCGCCGCGGTTGCCGGCATGGTCGGCGTTGCACGGGCGGGGGCGTCCGGTCCGGGTGACGGGACCGGCTGGGAGCTCGATGCGATCGCCGCCGTCTTCATCGGTGGAGCGGCCGTCTCCGGAGGAATCGGCACGATCGTCGGATCGATCATCGGTGGTCTTGTCATCGCCGTCCTCAACAACGGCCTGCAACTCCAGGGGACTTCGAGCGACAAGGTGCAGATCATCAAGGGCCTCGTGCTCCTGATCGCTGTCGGCATCGACGTCTACAGCAAGCGCCAAGGAAGGCCATCCCTCATCGGAATATTTATGCGGGGTCCGAGGACGACCGGCGGCGGCACCCCGCCGTCGGCGACGATCGACCGCCCGGATATCGCGCCAGGCGGCGAAAGCGCCGAGGCCTCCTCCCGCCCACAATCCACTATGCCGAACGCGTAACAGCGCCGGCGTAGTCACCGGGGCAGATCCGTTCTCCCCACTGAAGTCCCCCAGCACCATCACACAACAAAGAAAGTGATCACAATGCGCAAAATCGCAATCACGACTGTGGCAATCGCCGGAGTCGCGCTGATGGCCCTCTCGGGCTGCTCGAGCCGTGGCACGGATGCCGCGGCGTCAGGCGCCCCCGCGGGCTTCAAGTCCGGATCCACCATCGGAGTAGCACTTCCCGACAAGACCTCGGAAAACTGGGTTCTCGCCGGCAAGTTGTTCACCGACGACCTCACTAAGGCCGGCTTCAAGGCAGACGTACAGTACGCGCCGTCGGCCAACACGGCATCCGAGCAGGCCGCCCAGATCTCGACCATGAACACCAAGGGCGCAAAGGTGATCATCATCGGCGCGTTCGACGGCAAGCAGCTCGGTGCCCAGGTGAAGGCGGCCCACGACAACGGCGCCGTCGTCATCGCCTACGACCGTCTCATTCAGGACACGCCCAACGTGGACTACTACATCGCCTACGACAACGAGAAGGTCGGTGAGCTCCAGGGCCAGGCACTCCTCGATGGCATGAAAGCTCGCTACCCCGACGCCAAGACCTACAACATCGAGCTGTTCTCGGGTGCATCCACCGACCCGAACGCGAAGGTGTTCTTCGACGGAGCGATGAAGATACTGCAGCCGAAGATCGACGATGGAACACTCAAGGTCGTCTCCGGACAGACCGCGATCGCCCAGACGCAGACCACCGGATGGCTTGCCGCCAACGCGCAGACCCGCATGGACACCCTGCTTGCCGGTAGCTACTCCGGCGCGGTGCTGAACGGCGTTCTCTCGCCGAATGACACCCTGGCCCGTGCCATCATCACCTCGATCCACGCCGCCGGTAAGGACACTCCCGTCCAGCCCGTCGTCACGGGTCAGGACTCGGAAGCTGCCTCGATCCCGCTGATCATGTCGGGCGTGCAGTACTCCACCATCAACAAGGACACGACGAAGCTCGTCGCCCAGGCCGTCGCCATGGTGAAGGACCTCGCCGCCGGCAAGAAGGCGTCCACCAACGCCACCGCGACGGATAACGGCTCGGTCAAGGTTCCGACCTACTACCTGCCGCCGGAGCTTGTCACCAAGGACAACGCTGCAAAGTCCTACGCGAGTAACCCGACCCTCTTGGCGCTCGTCAACAAGTAGTCCGCCTCGATAGTCACGAGTCCGGTCCCCGCGGTTTCGCGGGGACCGGACTTTTTCCTGCCCGCAGCGCCCCGGGTGCCTTCGGCTCGGCACCAGTGTCGCCAGTGTCGCCAGTTCTGCATAACTCCTGCAATCCCGGCTGATCTCGGGTCGTATGCCCGGAACGGCGGGGTGCGGCGCCACGCCGGGAGAGGATCGCAGGAGTTATGCAGCAAGGGCTGCCGTCGCGGAAACTCGGCATGGGGATTGGGGGCCGCCGATAGCGGACGCGCGACGGGGAGCGGCTCGTCGCTGCGAGCTTCAGCACCGCAGTTTTCGTCGCGAACGACCAGATGGCGCTTGGTCTGCTCCACGCGCTCGATGACCACGGCATCGCCGTGGCGGCGGCGGTAAGCATCGTGGGTTTCGACGATATTCCGGAAGCCGCACACTTCTCCCCTCCGCTCACCACCCTCCGACAGGACTTCACCGAGCTCGGGCACCGGATGATGGGCACCGTCTCGTCGGTTCTCGGGGGACGGGTGGTCACTGACCCGGCGAAGAAGACCGCGCCCCATCTGGTGGAGCGTGCATCGGCGGCGCGGGCCTGACGTTGCCCGTAGCAAATGCGTCAACACCGACGAGCTGCCTGGCCACGCCCGAGTGAGATGCTCCGCGACCCGGAGATCATTGGCCACGCATTCTCAATGCCGGATCGATGCCGCCGTTGGTCGGATGCAACGAGGAGTCGCAGACGATTACCCGATTGGTGCCGTGTACTCGTCCCCAACGATTGGCGGCGGATGTCGTGTGCCCTGGCCGCTTGAGCCACCGTGCCCCGCCCCGACCCGACCCGTGCCCTTCCTCCACGTCGACGGATGCTCCGTGCACATCCTTCGCACTGCGGCAGCAGGCTCATGGGATTCACGATGACCCCATGACCCCACGACCCGACGGAATACTCTCACCGCGCACATGGTCGAGGGTGGCGACGGAGTGGCCGGGTCCGACAAAGTTTTTGACCGGCTGATCCGTTGTTGCGAGCATCGTGACGAACCGATGGTCGTGCAGAAAGCGGCCAAGCTGATCATTGCCGATACCGCTGGCCAGGAGCAGTCGGGGAGTCTCGACCGCACCGGCAGACACCACGATGACCTCACCGGTGACCGTGAGTTCCACCGGGTTCGTCGATGCGGATGCCATGAGCGTCACGCTGGCGCGCGGATGCTCTCGTCATCGGTGGCATCGGGTAGCCGGACGATCGCGGCGTTCGCGAGGTCAGGCTGTTTTCCCCACCGGAGATGCCGAGCTCCCACCCTGCTCGAGTGTAAAAGGTCCCATCTCGTCATAGTCGACCGGCCAGTCGACGAGGCTGGCGCCGTCGGGGTTACCGCGGATGGTCACCGCGCAGCGCGGCGCAGCGTTCGGCAGAGGGGGACTGCGTTCGATGAGCAGCACGGTCTTGCCTGCGGAAGCGAGCGTTTCGGCGGCGACCCGTCGCCGGGACCGCTGCCAATGACGATCGCGTCGTATCCCGCTCTCGGCTGATCTGGCCGGAGGCCCTCGATCAGGTCGCGCTCGACCGGTGTGACACAACTCAGCACAGCGCGGAACCCGACCGTTTCCAGTCCGATCGGCGTGTGTTTCCCGCGCCGACGGGGCTGCGCGGAGGTGCTGGAGCAGCCTCGCAAGCAGATTCGACGCTGCGCTGCGAACGAGCTCCCGCCAGTGGCCTCTGCCGCAGTGGCAAGCACGGTATCCAGCCAGCCGATCGTGACACGGGCCCAGTTCAGCTCCCCATCCGCCAGCGAGACATACGCTGAAACCCCACCGTCCCAGCCCGCAGGCCAGTCGTCCGCGGGGAAAAGTTCGATCGGGCTAGCGCCCGGCGAGCGATCCACCGATGCCTCCGACGCTGAAGTACTTGTTGAGCGCGGCGAACAGAAGCACTGGAGGCAGCATCATCACCACCGCCACGGCCATCACGAGCCCCCAGTTCGTCTGGTTCTGTTGGAAGAATGTCTGCAGGCCGATTTGAAGGGTGTAATTCGTGTCGGACCGGAGAAACACCACTGCGACCAGATAGTCGTTCCAGGCGAGCAGGAAGGCGAAGATCGCGGTGGAGAGTACGCCCGGCAGGGAGTTGCGCAACACAATCCGCGTAAAGCTGCCAAAGACCGAACAGCCGTCCATCCACGCAGCCTCTTCGAGGGTGATCGGTATCGAGTCGAAGTAGGCGGCCATCATCCAGATAGCCACCGACATGGTCGAGCCGACATAGATGATCGTGACGCCGACCAGGTTGTCGACCAAGCCGATCTGCGCGAACAGGATGAAGAGGGGAATGACCGCGGTGACGACGGGCAGCGACTGCACGATGAACAGAATGAGTGAGTAGCCCGACACGAGTTTGCTGCGACCGCGGGACAGTACATAGCCGGCGGGAGCCGCCACTGTCACGGAGATGAGCACGGTGACGAGGGTGACGACGAGGCTGTTGGCGAGCCAGGTCCCGACCGAGGTCTCGGTGAAGATCTTGCCGAAATTCTCCAGCGTGATACCTCGAGCGGTACTTCCGAGCGAGGGTTCGAGGGAGAGCAGCACGACGGCAACGATCGGCACGAGCACGATCGCCGAAATGATGAGGATGGCAACGAAGCGCCACCACTTGCCCCGCTCCTGCGCCTGACTGAGCGTGCGTCGTTTAGCGGGGCGCACGGCGCTGGTGACCTTGCCCGCAATCACGGCACGTGAGGTTTGCACGCTCATTCGATGTTCACCTTTCGGATCTGGCGGTACAGCAACGTTGCGATGACGACGAGCACGATCGTCATCATGAAGGCGATCGCGACGCCCGGTCCGGTCTGGAAGTTCTGGAAGACGGTCGAATACGCCAGGACCACCAGTGTCTGGGTCGAGTTCACCGGCCCGCCACCGGTAAGCAGGAAGATGCTCGGGAAGTCATTGACGCAAAAGATCGTCATCAGGATCCAGCTGATGTAGGTCGAGCGCGAAATCATGGGAAGGGTGATCCGCCCAAAGGTCTGGAGCGCGGATGCGCCGTCGACTTTGGATGCCTCGTAGACATTGACGTCGACGGATGCCAGCGCGGACGCCATCATCATCATCATGAAGGGGAAGCTGATCCACACCTTGAAGACGCACACCGTCACCTGCGCAAGGAACGGGTCCGCAAGGAACAAAACATTGCCGAGGCCGAGGGCCTGGGCAAGCATCGGGAGTGGGGACTGCGGAGTTGCAACAAGCCAGTTCCAGGACGTGGCCGAGACGACGACCGGAACTACCCAGGGCAGCAGCAACAGCACCTTGAACACACCACCAGCCGGAATGCGGGTGCGCAGCAGGAGGGCCAGCGCGAGTCCGATCGCCCAGCTGCCGAACACGCCGACGAGTGTGAAGGCGACGGTGAATCCGGCCGCATGCCAGAAAGCCGGAGTCTGCACCATCGCGGTGTAGTTGTGCAGGCCGACAAAGTTACCGGCACTGAGCAGGTCACCGTTGCGGAGAGACTGCAACCCCGCGTAGATCACCGGGTACAGGTTGAGCAGCACGAGCAGAATCAACGACGGGAGCACGAAGAGGAGGAATGCCCGTGAGTGGGTGAACCTCCGCGCGCGTTTGCGGTCGCTCGCCGGTCTCCCGGACCCGGCGTTCCCCACGCCGCTTCGCGCCTTCTTGAGCGCTCCGATCACGGACTCAGTTGTCATGTACTTCTCCTTTGAAGGTGTTCGCGAAGAGGAAAAGGGTGGGCCAAGCTCGCGCCGGACCCACCCGAATCAGCGTTACTTCATGAGCCCTTCCATCGACTTCTGCAGGGCCGTCAGGGCGGTCTTCGAATCAGTGCTGCCACCGAGGATCGACTGCGCAAAGGTGATCATCGGAGCGGTCCCGTCGACGGTGTTGGCGATGTTGTAGAACAGTCCGGTTCCGCCGGGAGCGGCCCAGGTCTTGAAGACGGGCTGCCATTCTTTAACGATCTTCACGTTGTTGGGGTCTGCCTTGAACTCAGCAGTCTCGGAGATCGACTTGAGCGGCGGCAAACCGATACCCGTCTTCTTCGTCCACAATTCCTTCATATTCTGGTAGTAGTACGTGAGGAAGGCTTCAGAACCGGCCTGGCTCGGGGTGTTCTTGTACATCATGATGTTGTTTGGGAAGTACAGGCCGCCCGTCTTGCCGCTCGGACTGGTGAGTGGGCTGCCGACGACGAGATCGCTCGCGACGTCTCCCACCGCCCCGGCGGCGAGACCCGCGCCATCCCATCCGAAGCCGAACTTCTTCGCCTTCCACTGCGACTGTACGTTCGCACTCGTGTAGGTGGCACCCGCCGGATCGCTGTATCCGCTCTTTACGAGATCCAGGACGAAGTCCATGGCCTGGATATTCTCGGGAGTGACACAGTCCGGCTTCTTGTCTGCGTTGAAAAGTCCGCCGCCGTTGTTGATCATGAACGCCGCGAGGATGTGGCTGCCGGTGAAGTTACCGGCACCGGAGCCGAGGCCGAAGCCGTAGACGCCATTCTTCTTAAGCGCCGCACACACATTCCGGTAGGAGTCCCAGTCGGTTGGCGACTGGACGCCCGCCTGCTCGAGCAGCGTCTTGTTGTACCAAGAGACGCGCACATCGAGGTTGTATGGCACTGCCGCGTAGCCCTTGTCGGTCTTCAACGTGTCGACGAGACCATCGAAGAAGTCATCGTAGATACCGTTCTTCTTCCAGTCGTCGATGAGGTTGTCGGCATAGGCGATCTTGCCCTGTTCGGCGAATTGGAATGCCTGTGTCCCTCCGCCGGAGCTCACCGCCGGCCCCGTATTGGAAGCCACCGCAGACGAGAAGGTCTGGGTGAAGTTCGCCCACTGGATCTCCTGGTACGTGGCCGCGCCCATCCCACTCTTCGGCGCGTAGGCGACGGTGATCTTCTTGTCGAGCGGGTTGAACTCTGTTCCACCCCAGGGCATGTTCCAGAACTTGATCGCCTGTGCGGAACCTCCCGAGCCGCCTCCCGTCGAACACGCTGCGAGCGCGGCGATTGCTGCCACGCCTCCCGCAACTCCTAAGAATCCCCGCCTCGAGAATGAAGATCCTGTGGATTGTGACGCCATGACAGTTTCCTTTCCAGCCGCCGTCGCCAGTGGCGGCGGCCATGATTCGTCTTTGGATGCATGTGTCGCTCTAAACGTGAAAAGGTTTCGTGCTGCGACGGCATCAGTATTCAATGCTTCTGAGGCGTTGTCAACAGAAAAACTTGGATCAGATCGGCATCCGACCACCGATACGGCCGCGGACGCCGACTACCATAAGCGCATGAGTTTGCAAAAGGTTTCGCCAAGACGAGCCACGCTCGCAGAGATCGCCCTCGATGCATCCGTGTCGATGTCGACCGTATCGAAGGTGCTCAACGGTCGGGCCGGCGTGTCGGATGCGGTGCGCGAACGAATCGAAGGACTGCTTCACGGCGCAGGATACAGTCGTCGTGGCACTGCGCACGACCGGGGGAAGCTCATCGAGCTCGTGTTCGAGAACATCGACAGCGAGTGGTCTCTTCAGATCATCCGCGGAGTCGAGGGCGTGGCCCGAGAGAACGGGTTGAGCGTCGTCTTGACCGAGAGTGGTGGCCGCATGTCGCTTCCGTCCGACTGGATCGACGGAATCCTGCGCCGGCAGCCGGTAGGCGTCATCTTGTTGTTCTCGGCCCTGTCCGTCGATCACAAGCGGCAGCTGGCGACCCGTAACATCCCGTTCGTCGTGCTCGATCCGGCGGGCGATCCCGATCCGGATGTCTCGTCCGTGGGATCTGGCAACTGGTCTGGTGGTCTTGCTGCGACTCGACACCTGATCGGACTGGGGCATCGCCGAATCGCCATGGTCAACGGCCCGCCGGAGATGCTGTGCTCGCGGGCACGCCTGTCGGGCTACCGCTCTGCACTGGACGAAGCGGGCATCCCGTTCGATGCGTCACTCGTCGATGAGGGGCGGTTCCACTATGAGGATGGAGTGGCCGCTGGCAGGAGGGTTCTGACCATGCCGGATCGGCCGACGGCGATCTTCGCCGGCAACGATTTTCAGGCCTTTGGTATTTACGAAGCGGCTCGCCTGCTGGGGCTCGTCGTGCCGGACGATGTTTCTGTGGTCGGGTACGACGATATTCCCAGTGCCAGTTGGATGGGACCAAAGCTGACGACCGTGCATCAACCGCTGATCGAGATGGCTGAGCAGGCGACGCGCCTGGTGCTCGCGCTGCGCGACGATCCCCACCGGAAACTCGTCCGTATCGATCTGGCGACGAGCCTCGTAGTGCGAGCGAGCACGGCACCGCCCAAGGCATAGATGCTCCGAGTCTTGGCGATATATTTCTGCCGCGATTGAGAAAGCTTGCGTAGATCCTCGCGCCCAGGATAGCGTGACGTCACACGAACACTAATTCGCCGTGCGTTTGCCGCGGAACAGATAAAGGAGTCTGCATCGATGAGTCGAGCCCCAGCGGTGTGGCACTCAGCTGAGTCGGACTTACGGAAGTGGTCCTTTCTCCGCCGAGGCAAGCTGCTCCCAGATTCTTCGAGCTGTCGGTCGAACCGGGAATGGTCCGACCTGCCGGCCGATATCACGACGATCACGATGGCGACGATCACGATGGCGATAGGCCCGACACGGAGCAACAATGAGCGGCAATAGCGCTCGAAAAGAGGGAACTCGATGACATCGGCAACTCCACAGGCGCGAAACGCGCTCATCGTGCGGGGTGGGTGGGATGGACATCAGCCCGTCGAGACCACCAACTCGATGATTCCCTTCCTCGAGAGGAACGGCTTCACGGTGCGCATCGAGGAGTCGCCGGCCGTTTACACGGATGCTGACTACCTCGCAACAGTCGATCTGATCCTACAAGTCAATACCATGACATCCATCACCAAGGACGAATTCACCGGCCTCCAGGCCGCGGTGTTAAACGGCACCGGGATGGGTGGATGGCACGGTGGAATCGCCGACTCGTATCGCGACAACGCCGACTACCTGCATATGATCGGCGGACAGTTCGCCCACCATGCGGGCAAGGATCCGGCACTCCGCACCGGTGAGCAGTCCGACAACTACATTCCCTACACGGTGCGCATCACCGAACTGGGTCGCTCACACCCGATCATGCGCGGTATCGAGGACTTCGATCTGGTGACCGAACAATACTGGGTTTTGAGTGACGAGTACAACGATGTGTTGGCGACGACGACACAGTCCGTGCGCCCCTGGGATGCATGGAACCGCTCGGTCACCGCCCCGGCGATCTGGACCAGAAAATGGGGGAGGGGCCGGATCTTCGTCTCGGCACCCGGGCACCGGCTCGAGGTGCTCGATAACCCGAATGTACGCACGATTGTGGAAAGAGGTCTGCTGTGGGCGGCGCGTTGAATATCGGAATCATCGGGGTCGGCACCATCAGCGCCCAATACTTCGCGGAGTTTCCGAAACTGGAGGGCGTGAAGGTCGTGGCTGTCGCAGATGTCAACGCGCCTCGCGCGGCCGAAGTGGCGGCGGAGCATGACGTCGAGGCGTTGAGCGTCGATGCACTGCTCGCCGATCCGCGCATCGATGCGGTGCTGAACCTCACCATTCCCGCTGCCCATGTCGAAATCGCGTTGCGTGCACTCCGGGCCGGTAAACATGTCTATGGCGAAAAGCCGTTGGCGTTGGACCCCGGTGAAGCGGCACCGATGCTCGAACTCGCGCGCGAGCGCGGGCTGAGAGTGGGCAGCGCGCCGGACACCGTCCTCGGCACCGGCGTTCAGACGGCACGCGCTCTACTGGACTCCGGATGCATCGGCGATCCCATTGCCGCAGCGGTGCACTGGAGCTCGCCGGGTCACGAGCTGTGGCATCCGGCACCTCAGTTCTACTATCAGCCCGGTGGGGGGCCGCTGTTCGATATGGCGCCGTACTACCTCACGACACTTGTCACACTGCTGGGGCCGGTGATTCGTGTCTCCGGGGTCGCGACGCGGTCCAACCGGGAGCGCACCGTCGGCACAGGAGACCAGGCCGGAAGCGGTGTCCCCGTAGACGTCGAGACGCATGTCAGTGCGATTCTCGAACACGAGAACGGGGTGACGTCAACCGTAACGGTGAGCTTTGAAGTGTGGGCGTCACGCGCTCCGCTGTTCGAGCTCTATGGAACGACCGGCACGATCGCGGTACCCGATCCCAACCGTTTCTCCGACCCCGTAGAAATCTGGACGGTGGACACTCCGGAATGGGCGGCGGTGCCCGCCTCTGCCGGCTATGCGGATGCCGGACGCGGCGTCGGACTGGCGGACCTGGCGCGCGCGATCGAGACTGGTCGCCCGCACCGGGCGTCGGGGGAACTTGCGTTCCACGTGCTCGAAATCATGGATTCTGTGCTTCGCGCCGGGAGGGAGCACCGAGTGGTGGCGCTCACCAGCACGGTCACCCGGCCGGAGCCCGTGCCTTTCGGTTCTACCCCGAACACGTGGTGAGGGTGCGCGCAGCGCGGGCGGAGAGATGACGGCTGGGAGAGGGCGACGATGACAACGGGCAACGCGGATTACCGCGATAGCGGACTGGTTTTTCCCGATGATTTCGTCTTCGGTTCGGCCACCGCGTCGTACCAAGTGGAGGGCGCTGTCTCCGAAGACGGGAGGGGCCAGAGCATCTGGGACACCTTCAGCCATACCCCGGGACGGGTGCTCGGCGGGGACACCGGGGATGTGGCTGACGACCACTATCACCGGGTCGAGGCCGATCTCGCCCTGATGGAGAGCCTGAATCTCGATGCGTACCGGTTTTCGATCGCGTGGCCCCGCATCCAGCCGACCGGTCGCGGACCAGCGAACCAGTCTGGCCTCGACTTCTATTCGCGACTCGTCGATGGGCTGATTGCGCGGGGGATCACTCCCGTCGCCACGCTCTATCACTGGGACCTGCCGCAGGCGCTTGAAGATGAGGGCGGCTGGAGTAATCGCGAAACCGCTCGCGCCTTCGGTGAGTACGCGCGCATCGTCGGAGAGGCATTGGGAGACCGGGTCGCCGTCTGGACGACGCTGAACGAGCCGTGGTGCGCCGCATTCCTCGGCTACGCGGCAGGCGTTCACGCCCCGGGAAGAACGGAACCGTTGGCATCCTTGAGGGCCGCGCACCATCTGAATCTCGCCCACGGTCTGGCGGTTCAGGCGTTACGCGCCGTGGTGACGAACGATCCGCAATTTTCGGTGACACTGAACCTGCATGCGATTCGTGGGGAGGGGCAGACGGGAGCCGAGGCGGTGCGTCGCATCGAGGCGATTGGCAACCGCGTCTTCACCGGGCCTATGTTGCACGGAACGTACCCCGCGGACCTGCGTGAAGACACCGCATCGATAACGGACTGGTCTTTCGTGCTCGAGGGCGACACCGAGATTATCCACCAGAAGATCGACGTCCTCGGCGTGAACTACTACTCGACCTCGCTGGTGCGGATGAGGGACGATGCCGGTACCGGTCCGGAGGCCGTCTCGTCCCCGTGGCCGGGGGCGGATGGTGTCGAGTTTCTGCCGCAGCCGGGGCCTTCCACCTCGATGGGGTGGAACATCGAGCCGAGCGGACTCGAAGAATTGCTCCTGGCCGTGCACGCCGAGTTCCCCGATCTGCCGCTGATGGTCACCGAGAACGGTGCCGCCTTCGACGACGTGGTCGCCCAAAGCGAGCACGGCTTGGCTGTGCATGATGACAATCGCATCGACTATCTTCATCGGCACCTCACGGCCGCGCATCGCGCGCTCGAGGCGGGCGTCGACCTTCGCGGCTACTTCGTGTGGTCGCTTCTCGACAACTTCGAATGGAGCTTCGGCTATTCGATGCGGTTCGGGATCGTGCGCGTCGACTTCGAGACCCTCGAGCGCATCCCGAAGGACAGCGCTCACTGGTATGCCCGCTTGGCGGCGACGCATTCCCTCTCCGCGGGGCGTGATGCTCTCCGCGGGGCGTGATTATCGAGCCGCAGCGCGCTCCGGTGCGACCTGCCGATCAACCGGTATCACCTCCGATCCGTGAACCAAAACCGACCTGCCCCGAAAAACTCACCCGCCGCGCGGCGTATTGCTCGCGGATGACAGAGCGGGTGTCGTGGGCGGGGCGCGCTGAGAACTCGAGCGGCCAATCCGGGCGCGTGCCGGTGAGAGCCCAGGCGGCCTGTACCGCGGCGCCGAACGCCACGTACTCGGCCAGGGACGGCACCTCCACCGGGATGTCGAATACCTGCCCGGCGATCGTGGCGACCGCCTCGTTCTGTGCGGCGCCGCCGACGAGGAGGATTCGCCGTGCCTCGACACCCTGTGCGCGAATCGCATCGAGTCCATCGGCGAGGCCGCAGAGCATCCCCTCGATGGCGGCCCTGGCGAGGTTGGCCCGGGTCGTTGAGGTGAGGGTGAGGCCGAAGAGCGTCGCCGTGGCGTCGGGCAGGTTCGGGGTCCGCTCTCCCTCGAAATAGGGTTGCAGCACCGCGCCGCCCGCGCCGGGGTGCGCTTCGAGGGCGAGCCTGCCGAGTTGGGCGTGGTCGACACCGAGCAGCCCTGCGACGGAGTCGAGCACGCGCGCCGCGTTCAGGGTCGCGACGAGCGGAAGGAAGGCGCCGCTCGCATCCGCAAATCCTGCCACCGTGCCGGAGGCATCGGTTGACACGGTTTCGGTGACGGCGAAGACGGTGCCGCTCGTGCCGATCGAAACGACGACATCGCCGGGGCCTGCGCCGAGTCCGAGCGCTGCAGCGGCATTGTCGCCCGCGCCGACCCCGATGACCCGCCCACTGCGGATGCCGTGCTCGGCGAATGTGACGGTCTCGCCTCCGCGCCCGCCGGGCTTCATGACCCGTGGAAGGATGGCCGCGTGTCCCAGGGCGCGCTCCAGGAGCTCACGGTCATACCGCCCGGTGTTCGGATTCCAATAGCCGGTTCCGCTCGCGTCGGAACGGTCGGTGATGAGCTCCTCGAGCCGCGCGCCACCCACGCTGTCGTCCGCTGGTCCGAAGCCACGCAATCGCCAGGTGAGCCAGTCGTGGGGAAGAACCACGGCCTCCACCCGTGCGGCGTTCTCGGGTTCGTTATCGCGCAACCACCGGAGTTTGGTGACGGTGAAGCTCGCGACCGGAACGAGACCAGTGCGGTGCGCATAGTCCTCGGCGCCGACCTCGGCGATGAGATCCGTCGCCGCCCGAGCGGAGCGGGTGTCGTTCCAGAGTAGGGCGGGGCGGATGACACGGCCCTCGGCATCCAGGACCACCATCCCGTGCTGCTGGCCCGCAATGGACACGGCCGTGACGTCGGAGAGGCCGCCGGCATCGTCGATCGCGTCGAGCAGCGCATCCCACCAGGCGGCGGGGTCGACTTCCGTGCCATCGGGGTGGGATGCCCGTCCGGAGCGAATCACCGCTCCGGTATCAGCGTCGCGCACGACGACTTTGCAACTCTGGGTGGATGAGTCGATGCCCGCGACGAGTTTCATTTGTCTATTCTCCTCGAGCTCTACCCGCGGGCGACCGGCGTCCGGGTGTGCGAACGACGCCTGTCCGATCCACAGTGCACCACCATCCCACTTTTCAGGACTTCACTATTCAGGACTTTGTGGTGCGGAAGTGACAGGTGTTGCGAGAGTATGCCCCACGCGTACCTTGGGCATCATCCGTCACAGATCTTCCGGAATGATGAAAGGCACGACACTCGTTTCAGCCGCGCGCACCGAGCAGGTGCTCGAGGGCGAGTTGATTGAGGTGCACAAAGCCGAAACCCTTTGCTCCGAAGTAGGAATCGGCGTCGAACTCTTCGAAGGCACTCCGATCGGCGAGCAGATCGTCGTAACTTTCTCCGGCCGTGAGCGTCGGCTCGTTGATACGGGCGACCCGCGATGCCGCGAGCGCCTCCTGCACCTCTGGATCGGCGCGGAAGGCCGCGGCGCGCTCCTTGAGCAGCAGATAGGTGCGCATGTTCGCGGATGCGGAGTTCCAGACACCCGTGATGTCCTCGGTGCGGCTCGGCTTGTAATCGAAGTGCCGGGGCCCGGTATAGGACGGCCCACCGTTCGCGCCGCCGTTTTCGAGCAGGTCGACGAGAGCGAAGGCATTGGCGAGGTCGCCATGGCCGAAGACGAGGTCCTGGTCGTACTTGATTCCCTTCTGGCCATTCAGGTCGATGTGAAAGAGCTTGCCCTGGTAGAGCGCCTGGGCGATACCGGAAGTGAAGTTGAGCCCCGCCATCTGTTCATGACCGACCTCGGGGTTCACGCCGAACAGCTCGGGGCGCTCGAGGGTCTCGATGAACGCGATCGCATGCCCGACCGTGGGCAGCAGGATGTCCCCCCGCGGCTCATTCGGCTTCGGCTCGATCGCGAATCGGATGTCGTAGCCCTTGTCGGTCACGTACTGGGCGAACAGGTTGACCGCCTCGCGGTAACGCTCGAGGGCACCGCGGATGTCTTTGGCCGAGTCGTACTCCGCTCCCTCCCGTCCGCCCCACATCACGAAGGTCTTAGCCCCGAGCTCGACGCCGAGCTCGAGCTGCCGCATCGCCTTGCGCATGGCGAAGCGGCGCACACCGCGGTCATTGGAGGTGAATCCTCCGTCCTTGAAGACGGGTGCGCTGAACAGGTTGGTCGTGACCATCGGGACGATCATTCCGGTGTCGGCGAGAGCCTGCTTCAGTCGATCGATCTGCTTTTGCCGTTCCGCATCGCTCGATCCGAAGGGGAACAGGTCGTCATCGTGGAATGTGAGGCCGTAGGCACCGAGTTCGGCGAGGCGGGTGACGGCTTCGACCACGTCGAGCGGCGGTCGGGTGGGTCCGCCGAAGGGGTCGGATCCGTTGTACCCCACCGTCCACAGGCCGAAGGAGAACTTATCGTCGCGGGTGGGAGAGGTTGTCATGAAAGCGAATCCTTCAGCGTCATTGATGATTTGTTGCGATGAGAAACATATTAGCGGTCCCTACCGGGTGTTGTCTAGACCACCGTTCGTGCTGCCCTCGTCGCGGGTGCCGGCTCTGTTCGGACGAGATCGCGGTGGGTGTGCAGATCGATAGTCTGAGTGTCATGGACAGAGCAGTGAGGGCGGCGTGAGCGCCTCTCTTCGACGCGGAACCGGTAGTGGCGTCATTCCTTCAGAGAATCGCCTTCGCATCAACCGCACTGGCTCGGCCACGAAATGACCCTGGGGGAGGAGTACTCGTCCGGGCGTGGCACCAGCAACGACCATGTGCGACGACACAACCTGTCGGTGATCCTCGAGCTCGTACACCGCAACCGTGGACTGTCGAGATCGCAGCTCACCCGGCAGACCGGCCTCAATCGCTCGACGATCGCCGCGCTGGTCGCCGAGCTGGTGAGCCTGGCTCTCGTCGTCGAGGTCGGGCCGGATCCTGCCCGCCAGGTGGGGCGTCCCAGCCCGATCGTGCGACCGGCCACCGGCACCCTCGCCATCGCCGTGAACCCCGAGATCGACGCATTGACCGTCGCTCTGGTCGGGCTGGGCGGAACAGTGATCTCCCGGGTACGGCACGCTGTCGATCATCCGCCGAGCGTTCGGGAGACGGTCACGATCACGGCGTCGATCGTCGCGGGCATGCTCGGGGCGCTCGATCCGCGCTGCCGGGTACTCGGTATCGGCGCCGCAATCCCCGGACTGGTGCGCTCCGGTGACGGAATGGTGCGGCTCGCCCCGCATCTGGGATGGCACGATGAGCCGTTCGCCGAACTGCTCGCGGCAACCACCGGCCTGACCGTCGTCGCCGCCAACGACGCCCATCTCGGCAGCCGGGCCGAGAGTATTTTCGGGGCCGGCCGCGACATCCAGGACCTCATCTATCTCAACGGGGGAGCGAGCGGAATCGGTGGCGGTATCGTCTCCGGGGCACAACCGCTCGGGGGTACCGCCGGATATGCCGGTGAGCTCGGCCATACCCTCGTCAACAGCGACGGCATCGCCTGTCACTGTGGGGCGAGCGGATGCCTCGAGACCGAGGTGCGGCGAGAACACCTTCTCGAGCTCGTGGGTCTCTCCAATGCCGACGCGGACGAACTCGAAGTCGCCCTCGGTGCTTCGACGGATCCGGCCGTGAGCACCGAAGTGCGACGTCAACTCGATTTTCTCTCGGTGGCGTTGCGCAATGCGATCAATATGCTCAATCCCCGGCTCATCGTGCTTGGTGGGTTTCTCGCCTCGCTCTATGCGGCCGACCCGACACACCTCGACGCGCTCCTCGCGACCCAGCCGCTCGCGGCCTCGGGCGAATCCGTGAAGGTGGTTCCCGCAGAGCTCGGCTCCGACCTCCTGCTGGTCGGCGCTGCCGAACTCGTCTTCGAGGCTCTGATCGCCGACCCAGCCTCGGTCGGACTGCACAATGAGCGCTGAGAAGCCATCGGGAATAGTCCATCGTCCACCCCGTTATCTCTCTCAGTGACCACGACCCTGCACCCCGGAGACTCTCTGTCCCGACGACAGCGTCTCGTCTACGTGCTTGTTCTCGGCGCGCTCACCGCGCTCGGCCCCTTCACGATCGATCTCTACCTGCCCGCGTTCCCGGCATTGCAGGGCGATCTCGGCGTGAGCCAGGCCGCCATCCAGCTCACCCTCACCGCGACGACCATCGGATTCGGCCTCGGGCAGCTACTCGTCGGGCCCTGGAGCGACAAGGTCGGTAGGCGCTTACCGCTTATCGTCGCGAGTTCGGTTCACGTTCTGGCGAGTCTCGGCGCGGTCCTGTCGCCCGATATTTTCTGGCTCGGCGCCTTCCGCGTGCTGCAGGGCATGGGCGCGGCGGCCGGCGGAGTCGTAGCGATGGCACTGGTACGCGACCTGTTCGGCGGAGTTCCCCTGATCCGGATGCTCTCGAGACTCGCCCTGGTCAGCGGGCTCGCCCCCATCCTCGCGCCGGTCATCGGCTCGCAGCTTCTGCGCCTCGTGGACTGGCGCGGGATCTTCGTCTTCCTCACGGCGTACGGCGCGCTCGTCGTTCTCGCCGCAGTCTTCTTCATCGTGGAGACCCTCCCGCCGGCGCGGCGCGCGGACTCCGGCCACAGCACCGCACGGGAGCGGTACGGGGCTATCTTCAGCGATCGCATCTTCGTGGGCGTGGCGATCATCGGGGCGATGACGTTCTCCGGGCTCTTCGCCTATCTCTCATCGTCGTCATTCCTCTTCCAGGATGTCTACGGTCTCACTGCCCAGGAATTCGGATTGCTCTTCGCGATCAATTCACTCGGTGTCGTCACCGGAGTGCAGGTGAGTTCGCGTCTCGCCCGCACGGTGGGTCCGCAATGGATACTGGCCTGTTCGACCGCGGTGCTCCTCATCTCGTCGCTCACCATCGTGCTCCTCGACTCGATGCATGTTGGTCTCCTCGGCATCCTCATCCCGCTCTGGTTTTTTATCGCGGCGTGCGGATTTGGATTCCCCCTCGTGCAGGTGCTGGGGCTGGTGAACCACGCCGGGGAGGCTGCGACCGCGGCATCCGTTCTCGGCGCGGTGAACTTCGGTCTGGCCGGACTCATCTCTCCGATCGTCGGGCTGTTCGGCATCCATAACGCCGTGCCGATGGGCACCGTGATGGCGGCCACTGCCGTGGTGTCGGTACTTGCACTGTGGTTCGTGGTGCGCCCGCGCACGGTACCCGCACTCCGACACTGACCGCGCAAGCCCCCCGTCGGGAATAGTCCTGCTGGGTAACGTGGCTGCATGAGCGATCCCGTTGATCCCGCCGCCGCACCCGACCGCACCCCCGCAGCTCGGCAGGCCGCGCGCGTCAGCCGACGCTGGCCGCTCGTGAGTGGCGGAATGGCGGTGCTGCTCGTCGCCGCCCTCGGTGCGATCATCGCCTATCGAGAGAACAACCTTCCGTTCTCGTTCGATCTCGCTTTTCTCGGGGAGCTGGTGGAGCATCGGTCCCCGTTCTGGACCGTTCCGGCACTGGTGATGAACAACGTCGGCGCCGGCATCATCGGCGTCTTCGTCGTGCCGGTCGCGATCTCCCTTCTTTTCCTGCTGTTCCGGATGAAGTGGGTAGCGCTCTACTTTTTGATCTCGACCATCGTGAGTGCTGCCCTCGTGCAATTGCTCAAACGCCTCTTCGACCGTCCGCGCCCGCAAGACATCCTGGTGACCGCGGATCCCGGATCATTCCCGTCGGGGCATACGGCAAACGCGGCGACAATGGCGGTGGTGCTGGCGCTCGTTCTGCGCCGCGTCTGGATCTGGGCCGCCGGGGTCGTCTACACGGTAATCATGTTGCTCAGTCGCACATACCTCGGGGCGCACTGGCTGAGTGACACCATCGGTGGTCTTGTGCTCGGCAGCGCGGTCGCGGTGATTGTGTGGGCCCCGCTTGCGCACCGCCTGCTGACGGAGCGAGAACGACGCATCGGGCCGCTGGATGCCTAGCGAGGCCAGGTGCTCACCACCCACTAGCGTTATGCCATGAGAATCCTCCTCGTCGGCGCCGGTGGCGTCGGCAATGCAATCGCGAAGATCGCCGCCCGCCGCACCTTCTTCGAGACCATGGTCGTCTGTGACTACGACCTCGCCCGGGCAGAGGCGACCATCGCCTGGATCGAGGCGAAGCATGGCCCACAGGGTGGCCGTTTCATCGCCGCGAAGATCGATGCTTCCGATCCGGACGACGTGACGGCGGTAGCGAAGAGCCACAGCATCAGCCATGTGATGAACGCGGTAGAACCGAAGTTCGTGCCGACGATATTCGCGGGCGCGCTCGCGGCAGGGGCGGACTATCTCGACATGGCGATGAGCCTGTCGGAGCCGCATCCGTCCGAGCCGTATTCAGAGACCGGGGTGAAGCTCGGAGACGACCAGTTCGCACAGGCGCCCGACTGGGAGACCGCCGGACGCCTCGCACTCGTCGGAATCGGCGTCGAGCCGGGGCTGAGCGATGTATTTGCCCGCTACGCAGCTGACCACCTGTTCACCGAGATCGACGAACTCGGGGTGCGCGACGGCGCGAACCTCGTCGTGCGGGATGACCTCGGCAACGAGATCTTCGCACCGTCCTTCAGCATCTGGACCACCATCGAGGAGTGCCTCAACCCTCCGGTGATCTGGGAAAAGGATCGCGGGTGGTACACGACCGAACCTTTCAGCGAGCCGGAGGTCTTCAACTTTCCCGGTGGAATCGGCCCGGTCGAGTGCGTGAATGTCGAGCACGAAGAGGTGCTGCTGATGCCCCGCTGGGTCGACGCCAAACGCGCGACTTTCAAGTACGGTCTCGGAAACGAATTCATCGGCATCCTCAAGACGCTTCATCAGTTGGGGCTCGATAAAACAGTGCCAGTGCGCGTGCGGTCGGCGAATGGACCGGTCGAGGTGGCGCCGCGCGATGTCGTCGCGGCGGGGCTGCCCGATCCGGCAACCCTGGGACCGCGGATGAGCGGCAAGACCTGCGCCGGCCTGTGGGTGACCGGCCGCGGCCTCGACGGTGAGCCGAAGGCCGTATACCTCTATCACGTGGCCGATAACGAGTGGACGATGGCGGAATACGAGGCGCAGTGCGTGGTCTGGCAGACCGCGCTGAATCCAGTGATCGCACTCGAGCTCCTCGCCACCGGAGCGTGGACTGGCACAGGTGTGCTCGGCCCCGAGGCCTTCGATGCCGAGCCGTTCCTCGAACTGATGGCGCGGCCCGAAGCGGATGACGGATACGGCCAGGAGTGGGGACTCGAGGATCGCACTGTGACGGTGTGACGATTAGTTCGGTCGAACTCCATCGCCGGGGGATTCCCCTGGTTTGACCGTTCGACACCCCGTCTGGGCGGCGGACCGGGCTGCTGCTGCTGCTGCTGCAGCTGCTGCTGGTGCTGGTGCTGGTGCGAACGGATGTCGGTGACGGCTGAGGCGAGTGCGTCGCAGGTACGGATCCGGTTATTCGAGCTCGATCACCCGCGGCGGCTCGTCGACGGCCTGGTGCTGATCGAGCGGTCGTTAGTCGAGGAAGCCATCCGCTCGACCGTCTTTCTCGCCGGGGCTGTATCCACTCCCGGATGCTTCGTCGGGTCGATAGTCAACACCGAGCTGGCACTCGCCCTGCCTGACGCGTGTGTCGAGCAGGCCATGCCGGGGTGACGTCGGGGGAGACCGGGGTGATGTCGCGGGAGACCGGGGTGCGCCGGGCCGCCATTGTCGCCCTTGCTGCGCTGTCCGGATTCACGCTGTCCGGATTCGCGCTGGCCGAATTCGCGCTGCCCGGATTCGCGCTGTCCGGATTCGCGCTGCCCGGGTTCGCGCTGCCCGGATTCACGCTGCCCGGCGATACTTCCGTGTCTGACCACTACTTCGCCGAGAACATCACCGAGCCGTCGGTGGGTCTGCTCAAACGTCACAAGTCGCTCGTTGGGCGCCGTGGGGGAGCTGTTTGTGACGGTTGGGCTTGGCCTGCTGCGGCGCGGCCCGCGGGACGCCCTCGCCGAACCGTCACACTTTGCTCGTTGGGCACTCGTGGGGAGCTGTTTCTGACGGTTGAGCTCGGCCGGGGGCTCCGGTGCTGGTGGAGATGGAGCCGGGAGGTGGGCGTCAGTAAGCTGGCGATATGACGGATGCTGCTGCCCTGGTCGAAGCCGCGAAGAAGGCCCTCGCGGATGCCGAGGCGGCACTCGCTGCGGAAATGGCCGAACCCGCACAAGCCGAACCCGCACAAGCCACACCCGCACAAGCCGAACCCGCACAAGCTGAACCCGCACACGCTCCGGTCGCCGGGCCGCTCGATGCGACCGCGGTCGAGGTGATCCGCTCCGGCTACGACTTCACCGGAACGGTGCTCGAAATCGGTGCCCTCGTCAACGGCGACGCGGAGCCCGGGGTGCAGGTGCGCATCCCCATCGCCATGCTCAACCGGCACGGTCTCGTCGCGGGAGCAACCGGCACCGGCAAGACCCGCACGCTGCAGGTACTCGCCGAACAGCTCGCTGCGGCGGGAGTGCCGGTGTTCGCCGCCGATATCAAGGGCGACTTGTCCGGAGTGGCGACGGCAGGCACCGAGAACCCTCACCTCATCGATCGCACCAACGGCATCGGGCAGCACTGGATCGGGGCATCCTTCCCCACCGAGTATTTCGCGCTCGGCGGGGTCGGCACGGGGGTGCCCGTAAGAGCCACCGTCTCGGGGTTCGGCCCGTTGCTGCTGTCGAAGGTGCTCGGCCTCAACGGCACCCAGGAGTCATCGCTCGGGCTGGTCTTCCACTACGCGGCCCAGGCCGGACTGCCGCTCGTCGACCTCTCCGACCTCCGCGCCGTGCTCAGCTATCTCATCAGCGCCGAGGGCAAGGGAGAACTCTCGGGGCTCGGCGGCCTCTCCAGCGCCACGGTCGGGGTGATCCTGCGCGAGTTGATCATTTTCGCCGACCAGGGTGCCGACGTGTTCTTCGGCGAACCGGAGATCGACACCGCGGACTTCCTGCGTACGCATCCGGATGGCCGTGGCATCATCAGCCTGCTCGAAGTGCCGGGCGTGCAGGACAAGCCGGAGCTCTACTCCACGTTTCTCATGTGGCTGCTCGCCGACCTGTTCAATGACCTGCCGGAAGTCGGTGACCTCGACAAGCCGAAGCTGGTCTTCTTCTTCGACGAGGCGCACTTGCTGTTCAAGAACGCGTCAAGAGACTTCCTCGACTCGATCACACAGACTGTTCGGCTCATCCGCTCGAAGGGCG
>JBKJLH010000122.1:0-44629 GCA_046597035.1 Lacisediminihabitans sp. | reverse complement strand
GCAGCCTGCGATTGCTGAAACGGACCGATGGGATGACCCGTCTGGTCTGGGTGATGGACCCCGAAACGGCTGCGACCATCACCACCCTCTACGACCGAGCCACCTCCCCCCGCCGCGGCGGACCACGATTCATCAACGCCGACGATGCCGCCACCGCCGAACAGATCCTCCGCGATCACCGCACCACCGAACGACTCGCCTCCGACACCTTCACCAACCTGCTCCGCCACGGCGCCGATGCTGATTCCAGCCAACTACTCAGCACAGGTGCGCCGGTCATCCGAATCCTCATTGCCGCCCACACACCCAGCACCAACACCAACACCAACACCAGGCACGGATTCATCGACGGGCAACACGACCTCGTCAACATCACTACCATCGAACGACTCGCCTGCGCAGGCGCCACCCAAACAATCACCCTCGACCCCGACGGATCGCCACTGAACGTCGGACCTGAACACCGCCACTACACCACACGACAACGCATCGCCCTGACCGCCCGCGACGGCGGATGCATGTTCCCCGGCTGCGACCGACCCCCCTCCGGGTGCGAATGCCACCACATCACCCACTGGGTAAGAGACACCGGACGCACCGAT
The DNA here is from genome assembly GCA_046597035.1 of Lacisediminihabitans sp. Lineage (GTDB taxonomy): Bacteria > Actinomycetota > Actinomycetes > Actinomycetales > Microbacteriaceae > Lacisediminihabitans. The sequence goes on along the minus strand of JBKJLH010000122.1, from coordinate 44,027 downwards.
CTCGCCGACGGAATCCTCTTCTGCCGACACCACCACCTCCTCCTCCACAACAACCAATGGGAAATCAGACGCACCGGCACCCACTACTGGCTCATCCCACCCCCACCATCGACCACCAACGCACACCCATCCGCATGCACACACACAGCCGCGCACTCACCGAACTACTCGGAAAAAGAAACGGATGAGCATCGGCGCGGGCCTAACTCTGTGCCGCGGCGCCTAACTTGGTCGAACTGCTGCTTGAATCCGAACCGGAAGCGCAGGCACAGGCACAGGGACTGGCACAGGCCAAGACACAGATACGGGCCGAGCGCTTTCACGTAAAGATCAAATAGGAGCACGAGCCCAAATCCGGGCTGAGCGCGCACCTCGCCCAGCCCATCAAGACCCGGCCCGGCGAGACGCGGCCCATCAAGACCCGGCCCGGCGAGACGCGCTCAGTCAGACGTGCGCGAGACCGCTACCATCTCGTCACGCGGCACGACCTTAATTCGCACTCGTCCAGCGGGCTCGCCGAGTGCCCTCTCGTGCTCATCGAGCCGATGCCAGCCGCCGAGGTCGGTGTACTCGACACCCCGCTCCTGAAGCAGATCAACGATGGACTGCTCCTCGGGATGCGTTGGTGCCCACCAGTTCGCCTGATCGTTCACGACATTCTTGACCGTCTCCATCGCATCGCTCTTGGTATGGCCGATGAGGCCGACCGGGCCGCGCTTTATCCATCCGGTGGCATATATGCCCGGGAGCGGATGGTCCGTGTCATCCAGAACCTGGCCTTCGCGGTTGGGGATAACGCCACGCTTCTCGTCGAAGGGGATGCCGGGCAGCCGCGACCCGAAGTAGCCCACTGCGCGGTAAACGGCCTGTACCGCAAGCTCGCGCAACTCGCCGGTGCCGACGACCCCACCCTGGCCGTCGGGGGCCGTGCGTTCGTAGCGAAATCCCTCGACTCGACCCTCGCCAGTTACCTCGACCGGTCGGGCGTGGAAGTGCAGATGCAGGCGTCGCGATGCCGTTCCCGCCTTCCGGGCGCGCCACTGATTGAAGACCTTGTCGATCACAAACACTTGCTTGTTGCTGGCGATCGCCGCTTTCGAGGCCTCGTCGTAATCGAAGTCCTCGTCGTGAACGATCATGTCCACGTCGGGTAGCTCTCCGAGCTCGCGCAGTTCGAGCGGGGTGAACTTCACCTGCATCGGCCCGCGGCGTCCGAAGACATGCACGTCGGTCACCGGAGAGGCGAAGAGTGCGTCGTATACGTTCGCCGGTATCTCGGTGGGCAGCAGGTCATCCGCGTGCTTGGCGAGAATCCGCGCCACATCGAGGGCGACGTTGCCGTTGCCGATCACCGCGACCTCCTTCGCGGCCAGCGGCCATCCGCGTGGCACATCCGGATGTCCGTCGTACCAGCTCACGAACTCGGCGGCCCCGTAGCTACCCTTAAGATCGATTCCCGGGATGTCGAGGTCGGCGTCACGCACCGCACCGGTCGAGAAGATCACCGCGTTGTAGTGCGTCTTGAGGTCATCGAGGGTGATATCCCGGCCGTAGAGCACGTTGCCGAAGAGGCGGATATTGCCGGTGTCCAGTACATCGCGCAGCGCCGTGATGATGCCCTTGATGCGCGGATGGTCGGGGGCGACGCCGTAGCGAACCAACCCATAGGGCGCCGGAAGCTGCTCGAACAGATCGATCGAGACGTCGAAGTTCTTCTCCGCCTTCAGCAGGATGTCCGCTGCATAGATTCCTGCTGGGCCGGCGCCGACGATGGCGAGTCTCAGTTTCGTCATGGGTTCCTTATTCGTCTGCGGCAGGTCTCGACAGGCTCGACCGCCGGAATGGCGGTTCGGTCAGTTGGAGCGCTCGACGACGCTCTCAGCAAAACGGGTGAGGGCCTTCTTCACCGGGCCGTCCGGCAGCGGAGCAAGTGCCTCCACGGCTTCGCGCGCCCAGCGGTGCGCTTCAGCGAGAGTCTTCTGTGTCACAGGGTGACCACGCAACTCGGCGATCGCACGGGCGAGCTCCGCCTCATCCGGATCTTCGGGCGCATAGTGAAGCGCGTTCACATCGCGTTCGATGCGGGTCAGCAGCTCGGCGGCATCCGGATCGGTCTTTGCGAGGTCGCGCAGATAGAGCAGGGGCAGGGTGGCGACTCCGGAACGCAGGTCGGTTCCGGGGGTCTTACCCGTATCCCCCTCACCGTCTGCCAAGTCGATAACGTCGTCGATGAGCTGGAATGCCACGCCGATCTTCTCCCCGAAGACTTTCACCGGGGTGCGGTACTCCTCGGAAGCGTTGCTGAAGATCACGCCCATCTCCGCCGCAGCGGCGATGAGGGAGCCGGTCTTGTCAGCGAGCACCTGGATGTAGTGGTCGATCGGGTCTTCATCGGCCCTCGGACCGATGGTCTCGTGCAGCTGGCCGAGGCAGAGGCGCTCGAAGGTGTTTGCCTGCAGCATGATCGCCCGCTCACCGAGTCCAGACATGAGCTTGGATGCCCGGGCGAATAGCAGGTCACCGGTGAGGATGGCAACCGAGTTGCCCCACACATTCTGGGCACTCGGTACCCCCCGTCGCATGCCGGCCTCGTCCATGACGTCGTCGTGGTAGAGCGATGCGAGATGGGTGATCTCCAATGCCTCTGCCGCGATCACTACCTCGAGGGTGTTACCGGAGCCGAGCTGCGCAGTGAGGAGGGCGAGCGTCGGGCGCACCCGCTTGCCGCCCGCGTCGAGAAGATACCGCGTCGTGACATCCGCGAGATCGTCAGCGAATGACACCTGGCCGAGAAGCCCGGTTTCGACCTTGTCGAGTCCGTCTTCGATGGCCGCGGCGAATTTGCGCTCGCTGGCAGAGGAGAAGAGCTTCTCGCCAAGCCCGAGTGCTGAGTTGAGCGAATTGCGGCGGCGGGCGAGGGGCACGCTGGGAGTCACGGGGTCGGCCTTGCCGTCGAGGGTGGAAACGAAGCCCTAGGGCTTCGGAGCCGCCGGACTTTCCGGGTTGGTGCCGTTGACATCGATGTTCGTGGCATCGTGGCCTGTGACGGTCTCGATCACGGGCTTCTTGGGGGTTGCACTCTTCCGCGGGGCGCGGCGGGTGACCACGCGGGCCGGCTTGTGTCCGCGGTGCAGGGCGACAACCCCGGCGGTGAGGTTGCGGTAGGCCACGCGGGTGAAGCCAGCTCCGCGGATCCACTGACTGAGCGTCACCTGGTCTGGCCATTCGCGGATGGAGTCCGCGAGATAGATGTAGGCCTCCGGGTTGGAGCTGGCCGCGCCCACGATCGACGGCATGAGATACCGCATGTACGCGTCGTAGCCGGCTCGGAAAATCGCGCGAGATGGAGTGCTGAACTCACAGATCACGAGCCGACCGCCCGGTTTGAGAACCCGGTACATCTCGGCGAGGGCCCTCTTCGGATCCTCGACGTTTCGGAGGCCGAATGAGGCGGTGACCGCGTCGAACTCGCCATCTTCGAATGGAAGGTCGGTGGCATCCGCCTCGACGAAGGAAATGGAAGGATGCCTCTGACGACCGACCGCGATCATTCCGGACGAGAAGTCGGCGGCGACGACATCCGCCCCACTTTTGGCGAGCGCGGCGGAACTCGTGCCGGTGCCGGCGGCGATATCGAGAATACGCTCACCCGCTACCGGAGCGACGGCGCGGGTGGTCGCGAGACGCCAAACGAAGGAGTTGCCCATCGACAGCACGTCGTTAGTGCGGTCATAGTTTTTCGCGACCCCGTCGAACATCTCGGCGACTTCTTTGGGTTGTTTAGTCAGATCTGCCTTCACCACGCAGGCAAGTCTAGTTCAGCGTTCCTGTGCATCCGCGGCTCCCAGCGGGGCCCGGCTAGTGTTGGCCGAGTGACCGCTTCCGCGCCCCTCGACGATGGCGCTGTGCTGCCGCGCCTCACCGTAGAAACGACCGTGACAGCCGATCCCGGCCCGCTGGTGCCGCTGCTCGAAGCGAAGCATCCACTGATCTGGATGCGTCGTGGTTTCGGCGTCGTCGGCCACGGCGAAGCCTTGCGGCTGGAGTTCTGCGGACCCGATCGTATGAGGGATGCAGCGATCACCTGGCAGCGAATCGCCGCCGCTGCAAAGGTGACCGACCCGCTCGGTCAGACCGGCACCGGGCTGCTCGCCTTCGGCAGTTTCGCCTTCTCCGACAGTTCGGCCACGTCGAGCGTGCTCATCGTGCCGTCCCTCATCATCGGTCGGGACAAGGGGCGGAGTTGGGTGACGCGTATCGCGATCGGCGACCTCGTCCCTCTTGCACTGCCCCCGATCACGCCCTACGGCCCGCGCTATCACGTGGACCTCTATCCGGGCACGGTTCCCGGCGCGGACTACCGGGATGCCGCGGCGGCGGCGGTTCTACGAATCCGTTCTCGAGAGGTGAGCAAAGTCGTGCTCGCCCGCGATCTAGTAGGTCAGCTGCCGCCGGACGCCGACATCCGTCGCATGATCGATGTGCTTGCTCGTGGGTATCCCGACTGCTGGACTTTTGCTATCGACGGCTTCGTTGGATCAAGTCCGGAGACCCTCGTCACTGTGGACGCCGGATCGGTGACCGCGCGAGTGCTCGCCGGTAGCGCCGCCCGTGGGGTCGACGCCGCCTCGGATGAGGAGGCGGCCACCGCCCTCGCCACCTCGACCAAAGATCAGGACGAGCATCGGTACGCGGTGCAGAATGTGCTCTCCTCGCTGCGATCTCACAGCCCGAACGTGATGGCGAGTGAGATGCCGTTCACCCTCAAGCTGCCGAACGTCTGGCATCTGGCGAGCGACGTAGAAGGAGATCTCATCGACGGCTCGACATCTCTGGACCTCATTGATTCGCTGCATCCCACCGCCGCGGTTGCGGGCACTCCGACGGCAGATGCCCTCCGCATCATCAGTGAACTCGAACCGTTCGACCGGGGACGTTACGCCGGTCCCGTCGGCTGGGTGGGCGCGGATGGCGACGGCGAATGGGCGGTGGCGCTTCGCAGCGCGCAGTTTGAACCTGATGGCCGAGTGACGGCGTATGCCGGTGCGGGCATCGTGGCCGAGTCGGTACCCGAGAGGGAGCTGCTCGAGACGCGGATGAAGTTCCGGCCCATTGTGGAGGCGCTGGACTGATCCAGTCGGTTACGCGTCGGCAAGCCGAGCCATCTGCTCGGCAACGTCGTATTCCGCGACCGGCCATGTGAGGTGCAGCCCGCGCAGCGCGTCGAGCAGCAGGTGCTGCACCGCCACCCGGGCGTACCACTTATGGTCGGCGGGAATCACGAACCACGGGGCATCCGTCGTCGAGGTCTTCTCGAACGCTGCCTGATAGGCGTCCTGGTACTGCGGCCAGAATGCCCGCTCGTCGAGGTCACCGGGGTTGAACTTCCAGTGCTTCTCCGGATCGGCGAGCCGGGCTGCAAGCCGGGACTTCTGCTCCTCCGGGCTGATGTGCAGCATCACCTTTACGATGGTGGTTCCGCGCTCGACAACCTGCTTCTCGAACTCGTTGATGAGGCCGTAGCGGTCGTGGATCACGCTCGGTTCCGCCAGGCCGCGCACGCGAGCGATGAGCACATCTTCGTAGTGCGAGCGGTCGAAGACACCAAGGAGACCCGGCGTCGGCAGCTGTTTGCGCACTCGCCAGAGGAAGTCGTGCGATAGCTCCGCCTTCGTCGGCTTTTTGAAGCCGTAGACCTTGACCCCCTGCGGATCAACACCACCGACCACATGCTTGACGATCCCGCCCTTTCCGGCGGTGTCCATTGCCTGGAGCACCAGCAGCACAGAGCGTGTGCCACCGAGACGACTTTCGGCCCACAGTCGCTCCTGGAGATCGCCGAGCTCGGCGCGCCCTTTCTCGAGCAAAGCCTCGCCGCCGTGCTTGCCTCCCTCGATCCCGGGTGTCGAGGACGTATCGACCTTCGCGAGCGAGAATCCCGCACCCACTGTGAGGACCGCGCCCGGGTCTTCGGTCCATACAGTCTTCGTCATAGGCCAGATGCTACTCGCGGAATCCCTGATCCCACGTAGTGCCGCCCCGCCCGCCCCATCCAGCTCGCCCCAGCCCGCCCCACAGGATCGACTTGGTAGTTATTGCGGGCACGAGCGGTGGCAACCCACAACAACTACCGAGTCGATTGAGAAGGACGTGCGCAGGCAGAGAGACCGGCCAGTCAGCGTGCCAGCGGCACCTCGACCAGAGTGGGCGTTTCGGATGCCGCGAGCGCTTCATCCAGCTCGCCCCGGTTGTGTGCCACCCGGTAGTCCCAGCCGTACGCTGCGGCGAGCGCTCGCAAGTCCACAGATTGCGGCGTGTATTGCACCCGGTTGAAGGAGTCGATGGGAGCCGTCGCTGCTACTTCGAGGCCGTCGAAGATCGTGCCGCCGCCATCGTTTCCAACAATCACCTGGATACGCGGTCTCACCTCACCCCCACCGAACAGCAGGGCACCGACGTCGTAGAGCGCAGTGAGGTCCCCCACGAGCACTCGCGTGATGCCCGAGGCACTCCCGGCCTCGGCATCCTGGCTCGACAGGGCGATTCCGATGCCCGTCGCGATTGTTCCGTCGATGCCCGCGAGTCCCCGGTTGGCGTGCACGGTGATCTTTTTTCCCGGCACCCAGCCGTCCGCTTCGCGGATGAGTCGGGATGCCCCGAGAACCAGCCGATCGTGCGGCCAGGTGAGGCGCCAGACGGCTTCCACAAGCATCCGCCGGGTCACGGGCTCGCGGAATGTCATCAGCTGCTCCCGCGCGAAATCGCCGGGCCTCCCCTGCGGTGCGGGGGCCGGCACCTCCGCTGGTTCGACGGCGAGCACGCCGCGACTGGCGTGCACCCAGCTGCCGAGCCACGCCCGGCCCTCCGCTGAGTCGTCCGGTGTGCCGTCGTAGGCCACCGACGCGTCGATCGTCGCGGCGCGACGGCCGGGGTTGTAGGCATCCGCGGTCACTCCACGCACGATGTGCACGACCACCTCCGAGCGGCTGAGCAAAGCGGGAATCTGACGACCGAGCGTCGGATGCCCGAAGACGACCGCACGCTCGACCTGACCGCCGAATTCGGCATCGTCGAGCAGCTGCCGGTAGGCGACGACGAGGTTCGGACCGAATCGCGAGCCGCTCGAGACTTCGGCGATCAGGGGGACCCCGAGCGATCGCGCGAAGGATTCGGCCTCTGGCCCGGCGCCATGGCCGGCGATGACGATGGTGCGCGGGGTGCCCGTGAGCTGCCGCGAGGGCAGCGGTGCAACCGCAGTAGTCGGAGCGTCACCGATCGGCGGAAGCTCTCCGATCGGCCCCGACAGCGGCTCACGGAACGAAAGATTGAGCTGTACCGGTCCGGGCGTGCCAAGTGCTGCCGCATATGCCTGCTCGGCGAGCGAGAATGCGGCCGATTCGGGATGCGCCGCGCGATCCGAATCGACGGGCGGCGCAACGTCCCGCACCCAGCTCACCGCACTGCCGAAGATGCCGAGCTGGTCGGTGGTCTGGTTCGAACCGAGGCCGCGGAGCTCGACTGGACGATCTGCGGTCAGCAGGATGAGCGGAATGCCGGAGTGGTGCGCCTCGAGTACCGCGGGGTGCAGGTTGGCCACGGCCGTGCCCGAGGTCGTGATGATGGCGACCGGTCTGCCAGTCTCCACTGCGATTCCGAGCGCGAGAAAACCGGCGACACGTTCATCGATGCGCACCCGCAGGCGTACTCGTCCGGCCTGTTCCCACGCGGCGGCGGCCAGGGCGAGGGCCTGCGATCGGGATCCGGGGCACAGCACGATGTCGCGCACCCCACGACCAATCAGCTGCCCGAGCAGGGCGACCGAGAACTCCGTGGCCGGACTGCCCCCGGGCACCGTGCCCGTTGGGGGGGTGCTCACTTGTCAGTCGTGTTGGTCTGGTCGTCGTCGAGCTCCGCGAGTCGAGCTTCGAGCTCCCTGATGCGTTCATCGCGCTGCTTGTCGGCGCCGAGCTGGCGCAGGAATGCGGGGTCGTCATCCGGGGCTTTGGATCCCCCACGTCCAGCCGCGACCGGCGCACGGCCCGACCGGTCCTTGCCCAGCAGGAACCACAGGATGCCGCCGAATGGCGTGACGATCACGATCAGCACGGCCCAGAGAAACTTCGGCAGCGCTCGCACGCGGGACTCTTCCGTGCGGATGCAGTCGATGAAGGAGAAAATGGTGAACGCCAAAAAAAGCACAATGAGTATCACGTAGAGCCGAGCCATGGTGAGATTCTAAGCCGGGTTCCTGCAGAGAGAGGACGAGCGTTCAGGCACACCTGCCTAGACTGTTGCGCATGTACTCGCGCCAGTGGATCGTCTTCTCCCTCATCAGGGTCGGCACCTTCGCTGCGGCACTCGCGCTTCTCATGCTGCTCGGCCTCAACGTGTTTGTCGCCGCCATCGGAGCGGCCGTCATCGGCTTCTGCGTGTCGTACATATTCCTGCGCAAGCAACGCGAAGCAGTGTCGATCAGCATCGGCCACCTTCGCGAAAACAAAGACCGTGATCATGACAATGACCTCGAGAACGAAGCACTCGATCGGTTCGAAGAGCCGCGCTGATCCCATCCGTCATCGCGGTTTCGCCTAGAAGGCGATTGCCGCGCCCAGAGTGACACCGAACACCAGCGCCGTGAAGCTCGCCAATTTGAGCGCAAGGATGAATTCCGGTGCGGTTTTGCCGGTGAGGGTGATCACGACGGCAGGTAAGCCCGATAGCAGCGAGAAGTACACGAGCGGCGCCTTCACGTAGAAAATGGAGAAGAAGACCAGGATGATGTACGGCACCGCCACGAACACTGCGAACAGTATGCGGGCCGCGCGGCTGCCGACGATCACCGCGAGAGTGCGCTTGCCTGAACGTGTGTCCTGGTCGATATCGCGGATGTTGTTGACCATGAGCACCGCGCAGGCGAAGAGCCCGGCCGCAATACCGCCGAGCCAGCTTTCGATATTGACAGTGCCCACCTGGGTGAAGGTGGTGCCAGCCGTGGCGACGAGTCCGAAGAAGACGAAGACGAAAAGCTCTCCCAATCCGTTGTAGCCATACGGACGCTTGCCTCCGGTGTAGAAGTAAGCCGCCGCGATGCTGACCGCCCCGACAGCGAGCAGCCAGTAGTAGCCGCTGGTAATCGTCAGGGCGAGTCCGGCCAGGCCGCCGAGGCCGAAGAACACGAGCGCAACGATGAGTACCGTGCGCGGTTTGGCTGCCCCGGAGCCGGTGAGCCGCGAGGGCCCGACGCGGTTCTTATCGGTGCCGCGCACCCCGTCGGAATAGTCGTTGGCGAAGTTGACACCGACCTGCAAAAAGATGGCCACCGCGAGGGCGAGCAGCGCGCGCACCCAATGCCAGCCACCATCCGAGAGCAGGTGGGCGGCGCCGGTACCGAGCGCGACGGGCGCGATGGCGAGCGGCAGGGTGCGAACGCGGGCGCCGCCGATCCAGTCACGGGCTGTGGCTGCGTGCACGACAACCCGTGGCGACTTACCACCCGGGCGACCGCCCCCCTTGCCAGTACTGCGTGAATTCGAGCTGCTCGAATTCACGCTGCGGGGATCGATGCGTCTCTGGACGGGTCTGCCTGCGTTAGCCACGGGTCGAATTCTACCGACCGGGCGTGGGGCGTCCGCCACGAGTCGCCGCGAAGACGGTGAGGCCAACGCGGTCGGGTTTTCCGTTCGCGAGCTGGGGTACGGATTCCACTCTGACCAGCGCGACCGGAGCGGATGCCCGCCCCAGTGCCGCGACCACGACCGCCTTCACCTCGGCGAGGGTCGCAACGCCGGAGCTGAAGATCACCGGGACCTCGCCCCACTCGGCGCTCGGGGATCTCACGGCCACGGCATCCTCGAGACCCTCCATAGCCCGTACCACCCGTTCGATCGCGTCGAGTGACACTTTCTCACCGCCGGAGATGATCACGCCGTCGAGTCGCCCGGTCACGCGAAGCGCACCATCCAGGATCTCGCCGGTGTCACCGGTGCGGTACCAGCGTGCGCCGTCGTGAACGACGAACGCGGACTCCGTCGCAGCGGCATCACCGAGGTAGCCTTCTGCAAGCATCGGGCCGGCGAGTTGTATCTGCCCGTCGACGATTCGGGCCTCAGCCGTGCCGATCGGGAGGCCGTCGTAGACGCAGCCCCCTGAAGTCTCGCTCGACCCGTAGGTGCGCGTGACGTTGAGTCCGAGCTCGATAGCTCGTGCAATAAGCGCGGGCGGGGTGGCCTGGCCACCGACGAGGATGCGGTCGAACCGGCGAATGACGGCGAGCACATCGAGGTCGTCATCCGCGGCATCCACCAGGCGGGCGAGCTGGGCGGGAACGAGCGAGGTGAACCGTAACGGAGCATCCAATTCACTGGAGGCTTCGGCGAAGGCCGCCGCATCGAAGTGCCCGGTACCGAAGTACACCGGCTCGGTGCCCGCGGCGATCGACCGCGCAAGCACATTGATGCCGGCGATGTAGTGGGTGGGCAGCGCGAGCAGCCACTGTCCGGGGCCGCCGAGGGCGGATTCGGATGCCGCAGCGCCCGCAAGCAGGGCATCGGCTCCCAGTGCGACGCGCTTGGGTACCCCCGTGGAGCCGCTCGTCTCGATGACGACGGCGATGCGCAGTTCCACCTCGGGCGGCACCACCGAGTGGGGGCTTCCGGGCAGGATCGCCGGTCCTCCGGCGAGAGCCTCGCGCAGGGCGACGATGACCTGTGAGGGTTCGTCCGTGGGCACGATCCTCAGGGGGCGGGTCATCGGCTTGGCCCGAGCACGGTGAAAATCCCGACAAGAGTGAGCGGATTAGCGACCAGGCTCAAAATGATTGCGACGAAACCGAGTTCTCTGCCACGACGGGCGAGAATTGCGACCATACCGAGGGCAAACCCCAGTGCGAAGACGCCCATGACGAGCCACGCCATTACGGTGGCTGCACCCCAGGCACCTCCGACGCCGATTGAGATAGCCAGAACTTCCAGGCCAAGCGCTATGAGAGAGAGGGCGAGCGCCGCGATCCCCAGCCGACAGAATCGCCACGATGCCGCCCGTGGCAAAACTGGCGAGCGCGGCTCCGGCGAGACCTGAACCGAGTCGAATGACATGATCTCAGGGTAATCGAGCTCGCTGAAGCCGGAACCTGCGCCGCGTCAGTTGGAGACGCTATTTCTTCTGCACGTCGATAGAGAAGCGAACGCCGCCCTCCTCGTCGATCTTGGCATCGAGTACTTTGTCCTCAAGCACAAGGGCAGCGTTCTGCTCGACGAAAACCTTCGCACCCGCGCTCTCGACGAGGGTATCGTTCGGCTCGGCCTCGGTCGCGACGGCGAGCGAGAGATCGGTCGCACCGGCCTCGGAGGCGCTGATGCGCAATGCGGCATCCGTGACATCGGGAGTGCGTTCAATGATGGTCTTGACGACGGACGCGGCCGAATCGGTGAGTGTAAGCATGACAAGTCCTTTGATAGTGCGAATGAAGGTGGCCACGCTTCCGCACTCCGGCGTCGGGCGCAAGTGCAGACCGGAGACACGGAGGGTTCTCCCACCTGCGGCCGGTTACCGCTCCGCGCACAGGTGCACTAGGCCAGAATGGTGTCATGTTGCCATCGTCGTCAGACATGCTCTCCTCCGCGCGCGTCGTCACCCTGCCGCTGCGCCAGCGATTCCGGGGTATCGAGAGCCGTGAAGTGATGCTGTTCGAGGGTCCGGCCGGATGGACCGAATTCTCCCCGTTCCTTGAGTACGGTGATGCCGAAGCATCCGTGTGGCTGGCGGGAGCCATCGATTTCGGCTGGCAGCCGGCGCCGGCGCTGTTCCGCAGCCAGATCCGGGTGAACGCCACCCTCCCTGCCGTTGCACCGGATGCAGTACGCGAGATACTCGACCGGTTTCCCGGCTGCCGCACGGTGAAGGTGAAGGTCGCGGAGCCCGGTCAACAGCTCGCCGACGACGTGGCTCGGGTGATAGCAGTGCGCGACTATCTCGGACCCGAGGGCCGTATCCGTCTCGACGCCAACGGCGGCTGGAACGTGGATGAGGCGGAGCACGCGATCCACGCCCTCGCACCGAGCGATCTCGAGTATGTCGAGCAGCCGTGCGCGACCGTGGATGAGCTGGCGGACATCCGCACGCGGGTCAAGTACATGGGCCTTCCGATCGCCGCCGACGAGAGCGTTCGCAAGGCCGAAGACCCACTGGAGGTCGCGACAGCGAAGGCCGTCGACCTGCTGGTGATCAAGGCGCAACCGCTCGGGGGCATCCGTGCCGCGCTGCAGATCGTGGACGCCGCAGGCTTGCCCGTCGTCGTCTCCAGCGCCCTGGAGACCTCGATCGGTATCGCGATGGGGGCACATCTCGCCGCGGCGATACCCGAACTGGCCTACGACTGCGGGCTCGCGACCGTGAGCCTCCTGGCCGCGGACATCACCACCGATTCCCTCGTCGCCGAGGGCGGGCTCGTGGCCGTGCGACGGGTGACTCCGGATGTGGCGCTGCTCGACCGCTATGCGGCGGATGCCGAGCGGGTGCAGTGGTGGAATGCACGACTGGCGCGCTGCCTGGCGCTGCTGGAATGAGGGCGCAGGAATAAGTTGGTGTCGGACATCGTTGTTGATCTATGCACACGCATACAGATAGACGGGGAGAGACGACGATGGCAGCACAACTGGAATTAGGACTCGACACCTTCGGCGACGTCACCAACGAAGCGGACGGCAGTCCCGTGCCCCACGCCCAGGTGCTGCGCAACCTCGTTGCCCAGGGCGTGCTCGCCGATCACGTCGGCCTGGACTACATCGGAGTCGGCGAGCATCATCGCAAGGACTTCGCTGTCTCCGCCCCCGAGGTCGTACTCGCTGCGATCGCCGCGCAGACCGAACGCATCCACGTCGGCACCGCCGTCACGGTGCTGTCATCCGACGACCCGATCCGGGTATTCCAGCGCTTCGCGACTCTCGACGGAATCTCGAATGGGCGTGCCGAAGTGATCCTCGGGCGCGGCTCGTTTACCGAGTCATTCCCGCTGTTCGGCCTGGACCTCGCGGACTACGAGCGTCTCTTCGAGGAGAAGCTCGAATTGTTCGCGGCCGTGCGCGAGCAGCAACCGGTGAACTGGACGGGCAGCACACGCGGCGAAGTAGTCGACAAGTCCGTGTATCCAGTGGTCGAGAACGGCCTGCTGCCGACCTGGATCGGCGTGGGTGGCAGCCCGGAGTCCGTGGTGCGCACCGCTCGCTACGGCTTCAATCTCATGCTCGCAATCATCGGCGGAGAGCCCGCCCGCTTCGCCCCCTATGTGGACCTTTTCCACCGCGCGCTTATCCAGTTCGAGCTGCCAACACCAAAGATCGGCGTGCACTCCCCCGGTCATATTGCGGGGACGGACGAGCAGGCGCGCGAGGAACTCTGGCCGCATCACTTCGAGATGATGAGCTGCATCGGCAAGGAACGCGGTTGGGGTCCGATGAGCCGCGAGTCCTTCGAAAACGAGGCCGACACCGGCTCGCTCTATGTGGGATCCCCCGAGACGGTTGCCAAGAAGATCGCATCGACGGCCCGCGTGCTTCGTCTCGACCGCTTCGACCTCAAATACTCCAGCGGCACTCTCTCCCACGAGAAACTGATGTCGAGCATCGAGCTCTTCGGCACGGTGGTCGCCCCCCGCGTGCGCGAACTTCTCGCCGATGAAGCCTGATTCCATTCTCGACTCCCACTAGCCGGGATCGAGCCATGGTGTCACACTACTGACATGGCAAAACACGGCAAGAAATCGAAGAGCGAGAACAGCGGCAAGGCAGCGTCCGCAAAATCTGGCGAAACCGGTAAGCCGGTGGCGAAAAAGGCAGACTTGGAACCAGCGCAGGTCGGAGTGCTCGACGAGGCGCTCACCTACGTGCTGCGGCATGCGGCGGCGTCGCTGCGAGGCGCCATGGCCGACGCGCTCCGTCCGCTCGATCTCTCCGCGGCACAGCACTCCAGCCTCGAACTGCTCGGGCGCAGCCCCGGACTCTCGAGCTCCGACCTCGCTCGAGGCGCTTTCGTCAGCCGCCAGTCGATGAACCTCGTGCTGCGTGGGCTGCAGGATCGTGGGCTTGTCACCCGCCCCGACATCGCCCCGCAGGGAAGGGCGCTGCCCACCAAGCTCACTTCCGAGGGCCGCGACCGCCTCAATGCCGCGAATGCAGTCGCCCGGTCCGTGGAGAAGCGGATGCTGGCCGCGGTACCCGAGAAGCGCCGCGCCCGGTTTCGTGGCGACCTCGCCGCCTGCGCAGCCATACTCGCACCCGTCGATAGCGTTCACGACTGAGGGACAGATCTGGCCCGAATGATGTCCGTCCGATCTCCCCAAGGTCTTCGGCAAAGAACACAGGCGATCCGGGCCCGGATGTGTCACGCTCCCGAGTTTTGCAAAGATACTTTTTTTCGCCGTCGCTGGATTGTTCGACGACAGAGGGCGGTTCGAAATACGTCACGACCCTGAGGGCCAGTTTTCTCTTTGATAGAGTTGGTCGTTCTGTCCCCTGTTTGCGTAGCCGGGGGAGGACGCGTCACTCCAATCATGGAGGTTTCATATCCCTCAGCATGCCCCCGTTTCCACGAAGGCTGATCATTGCCCCTCAAGCGTAAACAGGACCGTATCCTTCGGCTCGGCGACCGGAATCATCCTCATTACATCGTGGGCCATTCTGTTTTCCACCAGCGCGAGCACCATCATCGGTGCCGTCGTCGGCTTGGCCCTGTGCGCACTGATGGGAGCCGCGCTGGGCTTCTTCTCCTACCGCCAGAACCGGCCCCTGAGCATTCGATCCGCCCTCTACCCCATATTCGGCAAGCGCATCCACGGGTCGCTCGGGCACCCCGTTGATATCGCCGCGATAATCTGCATCGGCGTCGTCCAGCCCGACTACGGTCCCACCGTCATGTTCGGCACCCGCAATCGCGCTTCGTGCCCCTGGCGGGCAGCACGTCGATCCTGTTGGAGGGAATCGTTCAGAACCTCGGCGACGCCTTCAGCCACTCTCCCGGCATGATCCTCAGCACCGTCGCCTTGGCACTGTTCGTGGGACTCTTCCTCGCTCGGAATTGGCATCAGCGCCTCACTCGGGCGATCAGCTTTCCGGGCCAGCGCCAGACCGGGAGTTTCGTTTCCACCGTGACGCTTCCAGCACTCCAGGGGGTGTACGAGACACTTCATCCGCAGGGCGCCAAGGTCGCCCTCGCCGAAGCCGTCGTCGAAGATCTGCCGATCCCGCGCCTCGATCTGCTGGTGACAATGGGTGATGAGCGTAGATCACGAATGAGATCCACCCGGTGAACTCGACATCCCCACCCATGGCTACTCCCTGACGGGGTGCAGCAAGGATCGGGTGACCGCCGACGTGCTCGACCACTACGACCCACACCGTGACTTTCCCGATCTCAACCACACACAGCCATGCAACACGGCTCCCCCTCGCCACCGGCGGACGAAAGACAATTGGGCGGCCGATCACAATTTAGAAAAGGTGAAGAATTGAGCACGACACCAGCACCCGCAACACTGTTCATCGACGGCAAGTGGCTTCCGTCCTCCGATGCGGGTACCCGCCTGATCAGCTGCCCGGCCGACAGACGACCGGTTGGCAGGGTCTCCGAAGCCACGACAACGGATGTCCACGCGGCGATCGCCGCCGCCCGCGCGTCTTTCGACGGTGGCGTCTGGTCGTCGGTGCCCGCTCCCGAACGCGGAGACTTCCTGCTGCGGGTAGCCGCGGAACTTCGAGTGCGCGCGGCCGAATTCGCTCGGGCGGAAACGCTCGACACCGGCAAACGCCTCGTCGAGAGTGAAATCGACATGGAGGATATCGCCAATTGCTTCGCCTATTTCGGGAAGCTCGCGGGACAGGACGCCGGGCGCATCGTCGATGCCGGTGACGAGGCCGTGGTCAGCCGCATCGTCGCGGAACCGGTTGGTGTCTGCGGACTCATCGCCCCCTGGAACTATCCGCTTCTGCAGGCCGCGTGGAAGATTGCCCCCGCGCTTGCTGCCGGCAACTCGTTCATCCTCAAGCCAAGCGAGCTCACCCCGCACACCGCGATTCTGATGATGGTGTTACTCGACGATCTCGGGCTTCCGTCCGGCGTCGCCAACCTCGTGCTCGGCTCGGGCCCTGTGGCCGGCGCTCCGCTCGCCAGCCATCCCGACGTAGACCTGGTCTCCTTCACCGGGGGCCTCGAAACGGGCAAGAAGATCGCGGCGGCCGCCGCCGGAACCGTAAAGAAGGTTGCCCTCGAGCTCGGCGGCAAGAACCCCAACGTGATCTTCGCGGACGCGGACTTCGACGCCGCCGTCGACAACGCCCTCAATGGAGCCTTTGTGCACTCCGGGCAAGTCTGTTCGGCTGGTGCACGGCTGGTTGTCGAAGCATCCATCGCCGATCGATTCGTGGACGAACTCGTGCGCCGCGCGAACCAGATTCGACTGGGCGGCCCGTTCGATGCCGAAGCCGAGACCGGGCCGTTGATTTCCGCCGCTCACCGCGACAAGGTCAGCGCGTATGTGCGAAAGGGAATCGACGAGGGCGCCCGCCTTCGTTGCGGTGGAACGTGGGGAACGGGAGAGCTGGGGAAGGGGTTCTACTACACCCCGACCATCCTCGACCGGGTGAAGCGCGGAATGAGCGTGGTCATCGACGAAGCCTTCGGACCCGTCGTGACCGTAGAAACCTTCGAGACCGAAGACGAAGCCGTGATCACCGCCAACGACACCCTCTACGGCCTCGCTGGAGCAGTCTGGACCCAGGATGCCGGTCGGGCGCAACGGATGGCCAAACGACTGCGCCACGGCACGATCTGGATCAACGACTTCCACCCCTACCTCCCTCAGGCGGAATGGGGCGGCTATGGGCAGTCCGGCATCGGCCGAGAGCTCGGCCCGAGCGGCCTTGCCGAATACCAGGAAACCAAACACATCTACCAGAACACCGCTCCAGCCGTCACCGGCTGGTTCGCGGAGCATTGAGGAGCACCCACATGAGTGAGCTGACAAAGACTGACTTCGACTACGTCGTGATCGGCGGTGGGTCCGCAGGAGCGGTCGTCGCTGCTCGGCTGAGCGAAGACCCCGCCGTGCAGGTTGCGCTGGTCGAGGCCGGCCCCGACGACCGCGGCCTCGACGCGATACTGCAGCTGGACCGCTGGATGGAACTGCTCGAATCCGGCTACGACTGGGACTACCCGATCGAACCGCAGGAACACGGCAACTCCTTCATGCGCCACGCCCGCGCCAAGGTGATGGGCGGATGCTCGAGCCATAACTCCTGCATCGCCTTCTGGGCTCCCGCCGAAGACCTCGACGACTGGGCCGACAAGCACGGCGCCACCGGCTGGGAGGCCGAGAACACCTTTCCACTGTTCCAGAAGCTCGAGAACAACACTGACCCCGCGCCCCACCACGGCCACGACGGTCCGGTGCACCTCATGGACGTGCCCCCGACCGACCCCTGCGGAATAGCCCTGCTTGATGCCTGCGAGCAGACCGGGATTCCCCGGACCACTTTCAACTCCGGTACCACCGTACTGAACGGCGCAAGCTTCTTCCAGCTCAATCGGCAGGCGGATGGCACGCGGGCGTCTTCGTCCGTGTCGTACATCCACCCCATCCGAACCAGGACCAACTTCACTCTGCTCACCGATATGCGCGCCCGCCAGCTCACCTTCGACGCCGCCATGGAATGCACCGGCGTGCTCGTCGTCGACGCCGCCGGCCGCACACATGCGCTCACGGCCCGCGCCGAGGTCATCCTCTCCGCCGGCGCCATCGATTCTCCGAAGTTGCTCATGCTGTCGGGAGTAGGACCGGCCGAACAATTACACGAGCATGGCATCGAGGTACTCGCGGACTCTCCCGGCGTGGGAGAGAACTTCCAGGACCACCCGGAGGGTGTCATCCAGTGGGAGGCCAAACAGCCCATGCCGACGAAGTCCACCCAGTGGTGGGAGGCGGGCATCTTCACGACAACCGAGGACGGGCTGGACCGGCCCGACCTGATGTTCCACTACGGTTCGGTGCCGTTCGATATGCACACGGCTCGGCAGGGTCACCCGACCACGGAGAACGGATTCTGTCTCACCCCCAATGTCACCCACGCCCGCTCCCGCGGAACGGTCAGGTTGCGGAGCCGCGACTACCGCGACAAGCCGCTGGTCGACCCGCGCTATTTCACCGACCCGCACGATATGCGAGTGATGGTGGCCGGTATCCGAAAAGCCCGAGAAATTGTGGGCCAGCCCGCAATGGCCGCCTGGGCGGGTGTCGAACTGTACCCCGGGGAGGCGGTGCAGACCGATGCCGAGATCACGGCGTACATCGAGAAGACCCACAACACCGTGTACCACCCGGCAGGAACAGTGCGCATGGGCGCCGTGGATGACCTGGGCTCGCCGCTCGACCCGGAGCTGCGCGTCAAGGGCGTCACCGGGTTGCGCGTGGCCGATGCATCGGTGATGCCGGAACTCGTGACGGTGAACCCCAACATCACGACCATGATGATCGGCGAAAAGTGCGCACAGCTCGTGAAAGCGTCCCGCGCCGTCGCCTAACGCGGTGATCGTTCCCCAGCGTCAGGTTTGTTCCCACTCGAACCGGCACAAACCTGACGCAGGGGACCACACGCTCGGCAGAACCCCGCCGTTCTGGGGTCGAGAACAGAAATAGGCCACACGGTCGGACATCGACAGCGTGCTGTATTTGTGGGTTATTCGTAGAGCTCTGGCCGCCGGTCGGCGTGAACGTCGTTCTGAGGACTGATGGTCTTGTCGCGGGCGAGGGCAAGGTCGATCGTTGCCAGCGCGATGTGTGTTTCGCCGAGTCGGATTGGTGTGACCGGGTACCCGTCGGCATCGATAATCACGGTGCCACCGACCCAGTCCTGCCCGCGCTCGCGCCCAGCTCGGTCCGCCACCGCAATGTACATGCGGTTGACCCCGGCATCCGCCTGTGTGCGGATGATCTCACCCGGTCGTTCGCCGTCCGGCCGCGAGTATGCGGGCCAGTTGACCGGGGCGCACAGTAGTTCAGCCCCTTCCAGAGCTATCTTGCGCACCCATTCGGGAAATTCGAGGTCGTAGCAAATCATCAATCCGAGACGTCCGTACTCGGTATCGACGACGGGAGGATTCTCGCTTCCCGCACTGAATCCGCATGTTTTTTCGCTGTTCCAGAGGTGGGCCTTGCGGTACGAGGCCAGCAGCCCGCTGCGGTCGACGATCACCGCTGCGTTATAGAGTTTTCCGAGGTTCGAGTATTCGGCCAACCCGCTCACGATGACGATTCCGAGCTCGCGTGACACGTCAAGGAGATATCGCACATACGGCCCGTCGAGTGGTTGGGCCGCCGCTCGCAGTTCATCGATGTCGGTAAACATGTACCCGCAGTTTGCGAGCTCCGGCAGGATCACTATTTGCGCGCCGCGCGATGCGGCATCCCGGAGCGCAGCATCGATGCGGGCAAGCGATTCGACGGCGTCACCGATCATGGGCGCCAGCTGTGCACTGGCGACCGTGACTAGCGCACCATCGCTCACTGTGCCGCGCCCTCGAGTGTTGCGTCGCTGGCGAGGCGTGCCTTCTCTTCTGCTGGGCGGTCGAGGCTGCGGGAGAAGATCAGGTACAGGCCACCGGAGACGACGAGACCGACTGCGAAGGAAAAGTCGGAGCCGCCGAGCATCTGAGCGATGGGTCCGACGAAGAAGCTCACTGAGAAGAACGGGATCATTGCCAGGAATCCGACCGAGTACGCGACGACTCCTCGCCATGCCCAGCGTCGGTAGAGTCCGTTCGGCTTCAATATCTCGGCGATCGCATATTTGCCGTGGCGTACGAAGTAGAAGTCGGCAAGGTTGACGGCGGTCCAGGGCACCAGGAAATACAGCATGAGAAGCACGAAACTGTTGAAACTCCCGACATAGTTATCGGGGATGATCAGCGCGATGATCAGGGAAGCGATTCCGACCACGACAAGGCCGATCACCCGCAATCGAACGGTGGGCCGCACCGACTTGAACCCATCGATCGCACTCGCACCGGTCAGCATCGCGCCATACGCGTTGACGCCCATGATGGAGACGAGGGCGAGCACCGAGACGAGCACAGCGAGTGTGCCAAACCCCGGAAAGAGCAGATCACCGACTTGTCGGAGGGCAAGAATCGGGTCGGCGTTCGGAATGTAGCTGGCGAGTAGTGCGCCAAGCGACATGAGCCACACCGCGGAGAGAGCAGCGCCCGCGTAGACCGAGCTGATCAACTTCGGCGCGGAGGCGTTCGCGGGGAGATACCGCGTGTAGTCCGAGACATAGACGGCGTAGCTGATGTTGTAACCGGCTGCGATTGAGAATTGCACAAGGAACGCCACAGTGTTCCACCCGGCCGTCGCGACTGGCGCCCCGTGCGCGACGGGAACGGACGAGAAGTGGATAATCGCGATGACGGTAATGATCGCGAACACGACAACGAGAAGATAGGTGAGCCACCGCTGTACAAAATGCAGCAGATCGTGCCCAACCACCGCGATGATGATCGATAGAGCGATCAGGAGCGGATACCAAAGGATCTTGCTGTCCGGGGCGATGAGGCCGATCCCCTGAGTTGCCAGAATCGTATCGAAGACCAGGAAGCCGACGTAGACGAACACCGTGGCGGCGAACGGGACGATGGCGCCTCGACTACCGAACTGGGCGCGTGACTGGATCATTTGCGGCAGCCCCATTCGTGGCCCCTGGTTGGCGTGGAAGGCCATGAAGAAGGTGCCAAAGCATGCGCCGAGGAAGATGGCGAGCACGCTGAACCAGACGCTGAGGCCGAGCGATGGCCCAAGGAACCCCGTGACGAGTGTCGGCAGCACGAAGTTGCCGGTGAACCAAAACGGTCCCTGATGCCAGATCTTGCCGTGGCGTTCGGAATTCGGAATGTAATCGATCGAGTGTTGCTCAATCACGCTTTCGCGATTAGTCGAGACCTCAGTGCTAGACATCTTCGTCCTTTCGGATATATCGATGGGGACTCACCGGCGGAGACGGTGCCGGCAGGCTGTATCGGTCAGCGGCCGGCCGACGCGGTTTCTTTTGTCATTGCCGAGATGATTTCGTAAGCGATGTGGGACGCCGCGATCGCGGTGAGCTGAGCGTGATCATATGCCGGGGCGACCTCGACGATGTCAGCGCCGACTAGATTCACCGATCGGAGCGCACGAATCATTGCCAGTAGCTCGCGGCTCGTCATCCCGCCGGCCTCAGGAGTGCCGGTACCCGGCGCATGAGCGGGATCCAGCACGTCGACATCCACTGAGATGTAAACAGGGCGGTCGCCGAGGCGAGCCAGCATTCGTTCGATCGCGCGCGGGAGACCTTCGGTTTCGATCTCGGGGCTGGATATGATCGCGAAGCCGAGTCGTGCATCATCCCGCAGGTCTTCCGGTCCGTAGAGCGGACCGCGGGTACCAACGTGCGTGCTCGCGGTGAGGTCGATGAGGCCTTCTTCCGACGCCCGCCGGAAAGGCGTGCCATGGGTAATCGGCGCGCCGAAGTAGGTGTCCCAGGTGTCAAGGTGCGCGTCGAAATGCAGAACCGCCACAGGTCCATGTTTTTTTGCCGCCACTCGCAGCAACGGCAACGCAATGGTGTGGTCACCGCCCAGCGTGACGAGTCGCGCACCGCCCGAGCTGAGCTCGGTTGCCCCCTGCTCGATTTGGTCGACGGCCTCGAGGATGTTGAACGGATTCGCCGAGATGTCCCCGGCATCCGCGATCTGCTGTGAGGAAAATGGTTCGACATTCTGCGCCGGATTGTACGGACGCAAAAGACGGGATGCCTCTCGGATATGCGATGGGCCGAATCGAGCACCGGGACGATAGCTGACGCCGCTGTCGAACGGGACCCCGACGACGGCAATGTCCGCATGAGAGACGTCTCGCAACTGGGGAAGCCGCGCGAAGGTCGCGATACCGGCATACCTCGGGTTCAAGCTAGCGTCGGAGGGGCCTACCGGGATATCTGGCATCGGACTCTCCTTGGGGAAGGGCAGCAAATCACCGGTGGGCAACTTCTGATGCCTCTTTGACAACTGCGGATTTTAGTTTGCCCCGGAGCGAGTGCGATGTCAAGACTTGCGCGCGACGGCCAACGCGACCTCACTCTCCGTATCCCGAGATCGGTTCACAGCCCTGAAATTGTGCAAGAGTTGGGAAAATGCGACCGGTTCCGCCATCACCGTCATCGGCTCCCACTCGAATCGGCCCCCGTCTTCGTGAGACCCGAATGGCGCAGGGCCTCACCATCGGCAATATCGCGGATGCGACCGGCCTCACCAAGGGTTTCATATCGCGGGTCGAGAGGGACGAGACCTCACCGAGCGTCGCAACGCTGGTCACCCTCTGCCAGGTGTTATCGCTCCCGGTGGGCGCACTGTTCGAACCACCCCAGCACGAGGTGATCGAGCTCGCGGCCGCGCCACTGATCAACTTTGGCGGCACGGGTGTCGTAGAGCGCATGCTGACGCCCCGCAGTGAGTCGCGCGTGCAAGTCATCCGCTCGCAGCTCGCCCCGCACGCCAACGGCGGTGACGACTACTACACGATCAGTTGCGATCTCGAGGTTGTTCATGTCCTCGCTGGGGCAATCACCCTTCGCTTCCCGAATGGCGAGGTCCACCTGAAAACAGGGGACTCGATGACCGTGCCCGGGCGCGAACCACACACCTGGGTGAACCGGTCGGATGCCCCCGCAGAGATCATCTGGACGATCGTGCCTGCGTCGTGGAGTGGCTCATCGCACTCGCAGTTGCGACCCTCGGCCGACCGAGATCAGATCAGATCGAACAGAGAACCTTCGCTGTGAGGTATTCGCCGCGGAGCACTGATCTCTGGGTGAACGAGAAGGGGGGAGACCCCCTCTGAGTGTGGAAGGAAGTCATGGTGCAGACGCTCGAGGCGGCCATTACTTGCGCGGCTACTTGCGCGGCGCGCGAGCATCGAGGGGAGAGCGGTGACCGACCGGAGTCCCCTGGCGGAACTCGATTCGCCAGCCATCCGGTGTGGCACGCCAGAGGGAGCACCAGCGGGTCGTGCCGTCACCGTGAGTAGCGCAGTAGCGGAGGAGCACGACTCCCAAGCTGAGAACGCTGGCCTCGAGCTCACTCACCATCAGACCCTCGGATGACGGGAACCTGCCGATCTCGTCCAGAAGCTCACCACGTTGCCAGAGTTGACCTGACCCCCCGATCTCGCTGAAGCCCGGTGCGAGTAGCCGGTCCGCCGCCGCGCGGTCACGGCGTAGGACCGGGTCGAGGAGGCGGCGTTCCCCGGCGACCGCACCCGCGACATCCGTCTCCACTATCGTGCCCTCGAAAGTACCGATATTGCCCGGGCGTAACCAGGCGAACCGACCGTCGACGAACCCAGCGGGGCGCACCTCGGAGACGAAGCTCGGCCCCAAGTGTCCGAAGACGTGGGGGAGCAGCGTGCCGTTTCCGCCGTCCTGGTAGCGCACCACGATGTCGTGTTCGCGCAATGCGTCTTCGTCGATCACCAACACGACGAGCGCATCCGGTTCGTCCGCATACGCGAAAGCGGCAACCGCGGCTACCTGCAGCGAAGAGGATGCGTGGATGAATCCGACCTCGTCGAGAAGTGCACCGCGGGTGGAGACGCCGTACTCCCCGGAGACGACGGCGGCATCCCAGTCTTTAGCACGCGCGATATGCAGCAACGACATCAGCGCGCGGCGGGGGGCTTACAGGCCGCTGTAGGTGTGCAGGCCCTTGAAGAACAGGTTCACAATTGTAAAGTTGAACATCACTGCGCCGAAGCCGACGATCGCGAGGTAGGCGGAACGCGAGCCGCGCCATCCGCGAGTCGCCCGCGCGTGGAGGTAGCCGGCGAAAATGGTCCAGATGATGAAGGTCCAGACCTCCTTCGTGTCCCAGCCCCAGTAGCGGCCCCAGGCATGCTCGGCCCAGATGGCACCGGCCATGAGGGTGAAGGTCCAGAAGACGAAGCCGACCACGATCACGCGATAAGCGAGGGTCTCGAGCTTCTCGGCATCCGGCATCGTGTCCAAGAATTTGAGGCCGGAAAAACTCTTCGACTCGCGTCGAACCTGCACAAGTTGCACCAGCGACAAGCCTGCGCCGATGGCGAAGAAGGCGGTGCCGAGGGTCGCGACGAAGACGTGGATGACAAGCCAGTACGACTGCAGAGCTGGCGGGAGTGGCACGACACTGACGTAGAAACCGACGGTGCCGAAACCGAGCACGATGAGCGAGAAGCCGGTGATATAGGCGCCGAGGAAGCGGAGGTTCTGCCACGCCTGAACGGCGATGAAGACGAAGACGATGATGGCAGATGCCGTGAGGCTGAACTCGAACATGTTGGCCCATGGCACGCGGTGGGCCGCGACACCACGAAGGATGGTGCCGGTGACATGGAGCACCCAGCCGAGGATCGTCAGCGCGAACGCGACCCGCTCGAACCGGTTCGAGCGGCGGGCGGGGGCAACCGGTGCGATCGGCGTGCGATCCAGCACCGCGGTGCCTCCCACTCGCGACATCTGTCCCACACGAACCTGCGCCGCGACGGTGGCCACCGGGGTCTCCGCGGAGCGCTTGGCAAGGTCGAGGGTGAAGGCGATGAAGGCGAAAAGGTACACGCCCATAGCGGAGTAGATAGCGGTCAGGGAATACGACGCAAGAGCAGCAGAAGTCACGGATTCAGCCTAAGCCCGAGTTGCTGGGAGTGTCGCTGGGCGATGGCTGAGACAGCGGCGTCAAGCGTCGGATCCTCGCCGCGCGCGAGCCCGGCGTATTCGATCCGCAGGCGGCCCTCCGCCAGCTCGACCACCTTGATCCAGAGCCTGCGACGGGGAATGAACAGCGACGTGAGCAGGCCGGCGAGTACGCAAATGGCGAAGAACAGCACCCAGCCCTGAGTCGGGTCACGGTGCACGTCGAAGGAGACGAATCGCTGCACACTCTTCGACAAGTCGGCCTTGTCGGACGCGGGCGCCTTGTTCTCGAACGTGATGGAACCGAGGCCACCGGGGATCTGCGCGGTCTCACCCGGCTTCAACCGGAGCGCAGAGGTGCCGTCCGCCGAGCCGGGACCGGCAAGCGGGGTCATCTTGTCGGCATCGAGTACAAACACCGACTTAGGCACGCCCGTGTTGATGCCGAGGTCGCCCTTGAAAACGACAAGCGAGAGCTCCGGATTGCGCAGGTCGGGGTAGACCGACCCCAGTACGCCATCGGAATTCTTCGCCGCGGTCGGGTAGAAGAACGCGCGCATGCCCACCTGGGAGGCCAGGCCGTCGGGCACCTTGATGATGCCGAGCGAGGTGAGGTTGGCATCCTGCGCGAGGAACGGCACAGGCTCGGAGTAGACGATCTTTCCGGTGGGGTTCTTCACGGTGACCCAGGGGGCGTAGCCATTGCCCAGAAGATAGATGTCGTTACCGCCGAGACGCAGCGGGTCGTTGACCTTGACGACGGCCTTCGATGCCTTGCCCGCCGCATCGAAGGTCGTGACATCCGCGGTGTAGTCGATCGGCTGCCCGAGGGCGTTACGGTTCGTCTGCTCGTATTTCACCGCGAATTTGTCGAGGCGCACCCGGTACGGCTGCAGTTCGCTGTCCGAGAAGAGACGGCCCTTGGTGAAGGAGTCGAACGTGAGGCGCACGTTGGCGAAGGCCTGCCCCACGACCAGCACCTTTTGGCCGGTGTAGCCGACACCGCCGCCGATACCGACGGCGAGCAGGATGCCGATCAGGGAGAAGTGGAAGACGAGGTTGCCGGTCTCGCGCAGGTACCCACGCTCCGCGGAGGCGGAGAGCTCCGGCCCATCGGTTCCGCGCCCGTCGAAGAGCTTGACGCGATACCCCGCTTTGCGCAGCACCGCACGCCCGGAATCGACGGCGGAGGCCGCTGTCAGGGTCGGGCCCGCGGCATCCGCTTCGATCTCGAACGCGCTGAAGGAACCAAGCCGCTCCATACGTGCCGGGGTCTTGGGCGGTGGCGAGGCGAGGGCTTTGGCGTGGTGGATCGTGCGCGGGATGACGCAGCCGATCAACGAGACGAACAGCAGCAGGTAGATGGCCGAGAACCACGGCGAGGTGTACACGCTGAAGAGCCCGAGGCTGTCGAGTACGGGAGCTGCCGATGGGTTGTTAGCGAAGTACTGCGTCACCCCGTTGGGGTCGGAGCTTCGCTGGGGGAAGACGGATCCGGGCACGGCGGCGATCGCGAGCAGCAACAGCAGGAAGAGGGCGGTGCGCATGCTCGTGAGCTGACGCCAGAAGAAGCGGATATAGCCCAGCGGGCCGAGCTTCGGCTGCGTTATGCCGTCGCGCGGTGCGGGTGCCGGGGAATCGATGTGATCAGAGGGGCGTGACATAACTTCCGATGATCACCCCCTGCAGTTGCGCGATGAGGAGCTGCCAGACCCCCGAGACCATGAGCAGACCGATCGCTATCAGGAGGGAGCCCCCGATGATGTTGATGGCCCGGATGTGGCGCTTGAGCCAGGCTACGGATCCGGTGACCCAGTTGAGGCCGAGCGCGACGAGCAGGAATGGGATGCCGAGACCGAGACAGTAGACCACCCCGAGCAGCACGCCGCGGCCGGGATTGCCACCATTGAGACTCAGGGAGATCACCGCGCCGAGTGTCGGGCCGATGCAGGGAGTCCAGCCGATGCCGAAGACGATACCGAGAAGCGGAGCGCCGGCAAGCCCGGTGGTGGTGCGCCACTGCGGTTTGAATGAGCGCTGCAGGAAGCTGAACTGCCCAATGAATACGAGTCCCATCGCGATCAGCAGTACGCCGGCAATCCGGGTGATGAGTCCCTGCCAGGGAATGAGCAACGCTCCGGCGGTCGCAGCGACGAGGGTGAGCCCCACGAAGACCACGCTGAAGCCGAGCACAAAGAGGGCAACGCCGAGCAGAAGCCGGCCGCGCTGCCGAGCGCCTCGCACGTTCTTGTCGGCACTGCCGGCGAATCCCCCGATGTAGGCGAGGTAGCCCGGCAGAAGCGGCAGCACGCACGGAGAAGCGAATGCGACGAGACCCGCGAGTAGCGCGACCGGCAGCGCGAGCGCGAGGTTTCCGTCAGAGATGAGCTGGATGATGGGGTTCTGCATTACTTGCTCTCGGCGAGCGTGTCGGAAATCAGCGTGTTCAGGATCGACTGCGACTCGAGCTGACCGACGATGCGGGCGGCGATGCGGCCCTTTGCGTCGAGCACGAAGGTAGTGGGGGTGGCTGTCGGGGCCACGGCTCCGGCGAAGGCAATTCTCGCGGCGCCGCTGTCGACATCCATTACCGAGGGGTAGCTGATCTTGTAGGTCTTCTCAAACGAGAGGGCGCCGGGTGACTGGTCGAAGATGTTGACGCCGATGAACTTCACGCCGTCGGACTGGTACTTCTCATACAGTCCCTGCAGGAAGGGTGCCTCCGCGCGACAGGGCGCGCAATTGGCGTACCAGAAGTTGACCACCGTCACCGGACCCCGGGAGTTGGATGCGGTGAGCGTCTTGCCGTCGACAGTCGTGCCGGTGAAGTCGATTGCCTTCGTGCGCTTGTCGGCGGGAATCTGAACGGGAAGGCCGGAACCATCGGTGTAGTTCGTGCCGCCGCTGCCGTAGTCCTTAGCGAGGGAGTCGGTTGCGCAGCCGCTCAGCGCGAGCACGGCGATGAGCGCGATGACGATGCGCGATCTCACACGGCACCGGTATCTATCGATCCGGCCAGCAGCTCGGTCGCGGGGTCCTGGTAGCCGACCTCGGCGAACGAGCCACCCTCTTTGCGCAGGGTCGTGATGCTCGAGAGGTGGCAGCGGCGTTGTCGCGGGTCGTGGAAGGGCCGTGCTCCGGCGACGAAACGCTGCACCATCACGATGGGCATCTGATGGCTCACCATGACGACCTCGCCGGCGTCCGCGGCATTCCACGCGTCACCGATTGCGGCCATCATCCGGTCGATCACGCTGATGTAGGGCTCACCCCAGCTCGGCTTCCAGGGGTTGATCACCCACGGCCAGACGCGAGGCCGGAGGAGCACTGCGGGGCCGAACTCGAACTTCTCCCCCTCGAAGCGGTTTGTCGGCTCGATCAAGCGCTCTTCTGTGACGATGTCGAGGCCGAACTTCGCGCCCCACGGGGAGGCGGATTCCTGCGCACGCTGCAATGGACTGGCATAGAGGGCGGTGACGGGATGCCCGGCTAGCTGGTCCGCCGCGGCCGCCGCCATCCGCTGTCCGAGCTCAGAGAGGTGATAGCCCGGTAGCCGCCCATAAAGGATGCCCTCCGGGTTATAGACCTCGCCATGCCGCACGAGGTGGATCAATGATGCAGCCACCCCCCTATTCTACGTTTTGCGGTGCTGCGGGATTCCCGTGAGGGTGCCCTGCGGAGCTGTGCCGCACCGTGTCCGCACCGTTTTCGCACCGATTTCGCCGTCGATTTCGGGCCGCGCCGTTTCCTTTCGGGGCGAGTGCGGACCTTCCGGGCGGGCGTGCCGGCCCGGAAGGTCTGCACTCGCCCCGAAACGCGGATGGGCCTGTGTCATACGCGGCGCGTGACTGGTACCGTGACCTCCATGAACAACGACTCCCCCGACCCCCGCCAAGCCGCCATCGAGGCCGGGCGCGAGCTGCAGACGATCCTCGGGGCCCATATTGCGCTGCTCATAACCGGCACGGACCAGGATGACGCGGCAATCGAGGTAGATCGCGAGCTCTGGGAGGCGGTCGGCGCGTACGGTGAAGCGCTCGATGAGCTCTATGACGAGGATGAAGACGACGACGTGGATGACACGGATGAGCTCACCTTCACGGTGCGCACCCGTTACGACTACACCGTCGTCGACGAGAAGGCTTTTCTCGCGGCGGGCACGGGCGTGGGAGCGGCAGTCTCCGCGCTGCTCGAACGGGCCGGCGGTAAGCCGATAAACGCGCTCGAGGTCGACTCGCTCGAGACCGGCAGCGGCATCCTCACGGTACATCTCAACAACGAGCTTCTGGTGTCCTCCGATTTCACGGCCGCTGACGAAGAAACCGACCTGCTGCTCGTGGCACCCAATGAAGAGCTCGTCTACGTACTCGACGAGCCCGTCTACGATTCGCGCGCAGAAGCGGAAGCCGCCGCACAGAATCGCTGACCGATGCGTCAGACCAAGAAGTCGACCGAAGCCTGAGCCGTGACCTGCGAGCGGATGTGGGCTCCGACCTTCTGGTGCTCCGGATGAACCTGGTATGCCTCGAGCCCGGCCTCGTCGTCGAAGTCCACGATCAGTGCAAGATCCCAATGGTTGGGGCCGCTCACCACGCTCGGCCCCACGCTCAGTGACCGGATCGACGGCACGACCCCCACGAGCGATTGGAGCCCCGCGACGATCGACGCGATCTTTCCCCGCCCTTCAGGACTCGCGGAATCCGCTATTTTCCACGACACGACATGCTTGAGCATTTTCTAGACCTCCAGTAGGGCGGCGCGCAACCGGGTGGCATCGACGCGCCAGATGTTGTGCACACGGCCGTTGATGAGCACGACCGGGATCTCATCCACGTACCGATCGAGCAGACCGGCGTCATCCAAGATCGAGAGTTCCTCGACCGTGATGACGGGAGCGGATGCCTCGGACTCGAGCTGCTGCACAACAGCACCGACCGTCTCGCGGGCGACGTCGCACAGGTGACAACCGGGTTTGCCGATGAGGGTGATCGCTACCGTGGACACAATTCAACAGTATCGGCGTTGCGACTGGGCGCGGGGCCAGTTGTCCAGACCTGCCGCGTAGCATGAGGGGACATGCCAGCTTCACAACCCGGACCGGCCTCCTCGCGACCCATCGTCGCTTTCTTCGACGTCGACAACACGCTCTTGCACGGCGCGAGCGCGTTCCATGTGAGCCGTGCCGCCTGGAAGCGTGGACATGTCGGGGTGCGCGACCTCGTCACCTTCGCCTGGCACCAGTTGCGCTTCGTGACGGTCGGCGAGAACGTCAAGCATTTCGCCAGCACGCAGGAGCGAGCGCTAGTCCTTGCAAAGGGACTGCCCGCCGACGAGCTCACGAACCTCGCCGACGACGTCTACGAGCGGGAGATCGAGTCACGGCTGTGGCCGGAGACCGTGGAACTCGCGCGGGAGCACCTGCGCAAGGGACACGAGGTCTGGCTCATCACGGCCACGCCGGTGGACATCGCCACGGTGATCGCCCGGCGACTCGGTCTCACCGGTGCCCTCGGCACTATATTGCGGTCCGAGGGTGGGTTCCTCACGGGGGAGTTCGACGGTCCCGTGCTGCATGGCGTTCGGAAGGCCGTCGCGGCGAAGGAGCTGGCGGAATCACTTGGAGCTGACCTCGCGGACTGCTGGGCATACTCGGACTCGCGAAACGACATCCCGCTGCTCGAGCTGGTGGGCAACCGCATCGCGGTGAATCCGGATGCGACACTCGCCGCGCATGCGCGCGCTCGCAACTGGCCCATCATGCGACTCGATCCCGCGAGAATCCGGGCCACGGTGAAACGGGTGCACCGCGAAGTGCGGGCGGCGCGAAACTCGTCCGACCCAACCCCTAACGCAAAACGCCAAGCCGGTTAGGCCTGGCGTTTTCTGCGGCGCGAATCACGCTGCCGGGCCTCCCACTCAGAGCGACCCCTCGTGCGAAGCTACTTCTTGTTGCGACGCTGGTGACGAGTCTTGCGAAGCAGCTTGCGGTGCTTCTTCTTCGCCATGCGCTTACGACGCTTCTTGATTACGGAACCCATAAAGACCTCAACTGTTGTTCGGAAGACGACCGGATCCATTCAGAACCACGGAAAAATTGCCTCGGGCCATCTTACCCGCCCGGCTGTCCCCCTGCTGACCGGTCGGATTTCCGCGATCGAGCGTGAGCTAACCGATGTCAGAGATGTGCGTGTCGATGGCTGCGACGACGGCTGATTGCGGCACGCGAAACGAGCGGCCGAACCGGATGGCGGGTAGCTCGCCAGCGTGAACGAGACGGTAGACCGTCATCTTCGACACCCGCATCATTTCGGCGACTTCCGCCACCGTGAGAAAACGCACCTCGGAGAGATCGCGTGCCATGTCGGGTGCCCCTTGTCAGGTTCCAGCGATATTGGGAACAGTCGCACTCGATCGCTTGTGTTACTGGAGTGCTAATCGGTAACTGTAGGGGCTAATGTGACCCGCTCGCAACAACCCCATACAGCCGAGAGAGGTTTTGCCACGCTGAGCGTTAATTCTGTCGTCCGAGCTTCTTCTTGATCGGCACGATAACCCGCCGCTCGAGGTCGTGCTGAGCATCCTGCAGACGGATCGATGCCTCGGCAGCTCGGCGTCCGATCGCGGTGCCAGCCTCCGTGGGATGCTGCAGCGTCTCCGCCGCACGGCGGAACGGGGGAGGCACCTGAACGCCGGACCATGCCGCGAAGACCGTTGACCCGTCATCGATGCCGCCGTCGAAGTCCGCGCTGAGAAACGGGATGAGCCAGTCTTCGAGGTCTTCCAGCGGGCTGGTGTCGAGGCTGTAATAGCGGTGCTGCCCCTCTTCTCGAACGGTCACCAGATCGTGATCACGCAAGACCTTGAGGTGCTTCGACACCGTCGGCTGGCTCAGGCCGAGCTTCTCGACGATCTCTCCGACGCTGATCTCGCCCGCATTGGACCGACCGCGCGAGGTATCGGATGCCGTGTACCGGTCGAGCAGCACCTGCAACAGGTCCCGTCGGGTCGCGTCCGCAACCACGTCAAAGATGTCAGCCATCCCGACAGGCTACCGGGCGAGGCCGGGGGGTACCATGACAAGCTGTTGCAAGGGGATCGATGGCCAGCAGACCGGTTACACGTGGCAGCTTCTTCGGTCGTGCCTCCGATTCCTTCAATGGATTCGCTCTGACCTCCCCCGCCCGCTTCGCCGTCGGCGTGTTCGTCGCGCTGATCGTCGTCTTCACGGCACTGCTGTCATTACCGATTGCGACGGCCGCGCCCTCCGGCACCAGTTTTGCCAATGCATTGTTCACTGCGGTCTCGGTGATCTGCGTCACCGGCCTGTCCACGGTGGACATGGCGACGAACTGGAGCGCATTCGGCAACGGCGTCGTGCTCGTCGGAGTGGAGATCGGCGGTGTCGGGGCACTCACGCTCGCGTCCATCCTGGGACTCGTGATCTCCCGCAAGCTCGGCCTGAGAGCGAAACTGATGGTCGCGAGTGACAGCAACCCTCTGCGGATCCAGCGCGGACCGATCGCGGAAGGTCAGGCGGTGCGGCTGGGAGAGATCGGCGGCCTGCTCGCCACCGTCGCCATCAGCACGCTCGTGATCGAGGCGGTGATCGCGCTGGCGCTCCTTCCCCGCATCCTGCTCGGCGGTGTCGCTCTTCCCGACGCGATCTGGCAGTCGATCTACTTCGCGGCCATGGCCTTCACCAACACCGGCTTCGTGCCGATCACTACCGGCCTCGTCCCCTATGCGCATGACCTCTGGTTTCTCGGGGTGCTCATGTTGGGCGTGCTGCTCGGCAGCATCGGATTCCCGGTGATCTACGTGCTCTCCCGCACCCTGAGAAAGCCCCGGCGCTGGTCCCTCCACGCCAAGCTGACCCTCGTCACGAGCGGTATCCTCCTCGTACTCGGAGCGGTGGCCTACTTCGGACTCGAGTTCGATAACCCTCACACTTTCGGGAACCTGGATGGCGGACAGCGGATACTGCAATCGCTGTTCCTCTCGGTGATGACCCGATCAGGCGGTTTCGCGACCATCGATGTCAGCCAGTTGAACGGCTCCAGCCTGCTCGTCACCGACATGCTGATGTTCATCGGAGGCGGCTCGGCCTCCACGGCCGGCGGGATCAAGGTGACGACCCTCGCGGTGTTATTCCTCGCCGCCCTCGCCGAAGCGCGCGGTAATAGCGAGGTCGAGGCATTCGAGCGCCGCATCCCGACGGACGTGGTGCGAATCGCGGTGAGCGTGGCGCTTTGGGGTGCCACCACCGTCGCCGTCTCGACCATCATCGTCCTCCAGCTCACCGGCGAGCGCCTCGACTTCGTGCTCTTCGACGTGATCTCCGCGTTCGCCACCTGCGGTCTGTCGGCGGGGCTCACCGACAACCTCCCCGACTCGGCGGTATACGTCCTGGCGGCAACGATGTTTCTCGGTCGCGTTGGTACAGTGACTCTCGCCGCGGCCCTTGCTGCGAGCACCCGGCGACAACTGTTCCATCGAGCGGAAGAGAGGCCCATCGTTGGCTGAGTCCATTCCGGCGAATGCCGCCGTACTGGTGATCGGGCTCGGCCGGTTCGGTACCGCCGCGGCGGGTGAGCTGATTCGGCTCGACCGCGATGTGCTGGCCGTCGACGATGATGCCCAGTTGGTGCAGACCTGGTCAGAAGTCGTGACCCATGCCGTACAGGCGGATGCCCGCAACATCGACGCACTGCGACAGATCGGAGCACAGGACTTTTCGATCGCTATCGTCGCGGTGGGCTCTTCGATCGAAGCCAGCGTGTTGATCACCGCAAACCTGGTGGATCTGGGTATTCCCCAAATCTGGGCGAAGGCGATCAGCAAGTCCCACGGGACGATCCTTGAGCGTATCGGAGCGAATCATGTGATTTTCCCGGAGGCCGAAGCCGGCGAGCGAGCTGCCCACCTGGTCTCCGGTCGGATGCTCGATTTCATCGAGTTCGATGACGACTTCGTGATGGTGAAAATGCATCCGCCGAAGCCGCTCCGTGGCGTACCGCTGTCGGAGTCGGGCGTGCGAAGGAAGTTTCGGATCACTGTTGTCGGGGTGAAGACCCCCGGCCAGGAATTCACCTACGCCTCCCCGGACACTGTGGTCTCGGACGAAGACCTGATCATCGTGAGTGGCAAGTCGGCAGACATCGAACGCTTCGCGAACCTTCAGCCCTAAGCGGCGCGGGTCTCGACACGGCGACCGGTCCTACTCGGCGGCGAGCTCCCTCGCGCGGGCAAGCGCGGCGCCCGTCGCCCGGTCGAAGACCGCGGAGAGGTCGGCCTTCTCGAGCTCCCAGATCGCCCGCTCGGTCGTGCCCTTGGGGCTGGTGACTCGGCGACGTAATTCCGAAGGATCCTCTCCGGAAGCCTCGAGCAGTTCCGCCGCACCGAGGAACGTGCCGTTCACCATCGTCGCCGCCTCCTGCCAGGTGAACCCGAGTCCCACAGCAGTCTTCGTGAGTTGCTCGATGAGGTAGAACACGTACGCGGGGCCGGATCCCGAGATCGTGCTGAGCGAATCGATCTTCGATTCGGGAATCTCAAGTACCTGCCCCACCGTGTCGAACAGGGTCAGCGCGAGAGAGACGTCGCGCGGTGTGGCCCGCGATCCCGGGCTGACGCCGGTGACCCCTCGACCCACGAGAGCGGGCGTGTTCGGCATGGCCCGAAGCACCACCTGTGTCACCAAGGCCTCCATGGTGGCGGTGGTCACCCCGGCGGCCACGCTCACGACAATGGCGTCCTCGGCGAGCGCCGGACCGATCTCCCGCAGCAGATCGGGCACCATCGCCGGTTTGACTCCGATGAGCACGATTCGCGCCCCGTGCACCGCGGTCACATTCGCACCCGGATCGGTCTCGAGGGAGAGGGAGGTGACGGCATCCGAGCGCAGGACGGACGCCTTGGCCTCGGTGCGATTGGTGACGCGGATGCCGCCATCGACGGTGACCGACGGGGCGAGCAGTCCGCTGAGGATCGCTCCGCCCATCGAACCGGCTCCGAGAATAGCGATGGTCGGAAGGGTGCTCATCACCTCATCCTAGGATTGACCGCATGAGCACCGATGGCAGCACACGCGCGATCGTCGCGGCGATGTCCGCGAACCTCGGCATTGCCGTCGCAAAGTTCATCGCCTGGGGGGTTTCCGGATCGAGCTCGATGCTCGGCGAGGCCGTGCACTCCCTTGCCGACACCGGCAACCAGATCCTGTTGCTGCGTGGCGGCTCCACCTCGAAAAAAAGTGCGGATGCCGACCATCCCTTCGGGTTCGGCCGGGAACGCTATGTATACGCGTTCGTCGTCTCGATCATCCTGTTCAGCGTCGGAGGCGTCTTCTCGCTCTATGAGGGTGTCAACAAGATCCAGCATCCGCATCCCCTCGAGAACGCCGGGATCCCGATCGCGGTGTTGCTGATTGCGATGCTGCTCGAAGGCTTCTCATTGCGCACCGCCGTGCGGGAGTCAAACCACGTACGCGGTACGGACAGTTGGATCGCCTTCATCCGCCATTCCAAGGCGC
This sequence comes from Lacisediminihabitans sp., assembly GCA_046597035.1. Lineage (GTDB taxonomy): Bacteria > Actinomycetota > Actinomycetes > Actinomycetales > Microbacteriaceae > Lacisediminihabitans. Next base: position 8,756 of record JBKJLH010000122.1, on the reverse strand, counting down.
CGGAGCTGCCGGTCGTGCTGCTGGAGGATGTCGCGGCCCTCACCGGCTTGCTGTTCGCCCTCGTCGGAGTCTCGCTCACGGTCGTCACCGGTGACAGCATCTGGGATGCGATGGGCACCATCTGTATCGGGGTCTTGCTCGTACTCGTGGCGATCGTGCTCGGTATCGAGACTAAGAGCCTCCTGGTGGGCGAGGGTGCCTCTGCCGACGACACTGTTCGCATCCGCGATGCGATCAACGCCGATTCCACCGTCGAGTCGCTCATCCACATGAAGACCCTCTACCTCGGACCGGACGAACTGCTTGTCGCGGCGAAGGTGGCCTTCCCCACCAAGATGAAACTCGCTGAGGTCGCGGCGGCGATCAACTCCCTCGAGTCCCGCGTGCGCGCGGAAGTGCCGATCGCCCGCGTCATCTACATCGAGCCCGATGTGTATGTCACGCCGGGTGCGGGCAACCCATCGACCGAGGCCATCATCATCAGAGCGGCGGATTGAGTATGCCTGTCGCTCTCGTGCTGCGCCACCTCGACATCGCCCATCTCGGCAACCTCGAGGCGATTCTCCTCGACCACGGCTACGACATCCGCTATGTAGACGTCACGGCGGAGTCCCCCCACAATTACCCTGACCCTGATCTTGTCGTGGTACTCGGCGGTGATATGGGTGCTTACGAGAAGGAAGCTCATCCCTTCCTCGTCGGCGAGCTGGCGTATTTGCGCGAGCGTCTCGCGGCCGAACGCCCCACTCTCGGCATCTGTCTCGGCGCTCAGCTGATTGCGGAGGCACTCGGGGAAACCGTGCGGCGGGGCACAACCGTGGAGATCGGATTTCGCGAGGTAACCCCGACCGAAGCCGGGCTCGACTCGCCGCTCAGGCATGTCGCCGGGGTGCCGATGATGCAATGGCACGGCGACACCTTCGGCCTTCCGAGCGGGGCCATCCGGCTTGCCAGCTCCCGCGCCTACAGCAACGAGGCCTTCGCGCTCGGCGACTACGCGCTCGGTGTGCAGTTCCACCCTGAGCTCACCGCCGACATGTACGAGGCCTGGATCATCGGCGGCCTCGATGAACTCGCCATCCTCGAGATCGAACCCGACGAGCTGCGGCGGGACGCACTGTCCAACGGACCGGCCATGCAGCGGGCCTCCGTCGCCATGTTCAGTGAGTGGCTCGGCGCGCTGTAACACCTCGCTAGGCGAGGGCAAGCTGAAGCTCAGTCGCGCTTGCCCGCAAAGAAGTCGAGCAGCAGTGCGGCGCACGCCGCCTCTTCGACGCCGGCGTAAACCTCGACACGGTGCGGCATCCGGCGGTCACGCAATAGGTCGTAGACCGAGCCGGCCGCGCCGGCCTTGGGATCCCACGCTCCGAACACGACCACCGGCACTCGCGCGGCCAGGATCGCTCCGGCGCACATCGCGCAGGGTTCGAGGGTCACGATGAGCGTTGTGTCGGCGAGGTGCCAGGCGCCGGTGGCAGCCGCGGCCGACTGGAGTGCGAGGACCTCGGCATGGGCTGTGGGGTCCTGACGCAGCTCACGCTCGTTGCGCCCCGAGCCGATGACGGTGCCGGATGCGTCGAGCACGACTGCGGCGACGGGAACGTCACCGTGCGCGAGCGCCAGCTTTGCGCTCGCGACGGCCTCGAGCATCCGCTCGATATAGCGCGAGGGTACGACTGTCATCACCCACTGCCCTCTCGCATGGCCACCCTCTCGGATAGATTGAGCCTATGCGAGTCCACGTAGCCGACCACCCGCTCATCACTCACAAGCTGACGGTGTTGCGTGACAAGAACACCCGGTCCCCCACCTTCCGGGCCCTCGCCGAAGAGCTCATGACCCTGCTCGCGTATGAAGCGACGCGCAACGTACGGGTGGAGACGGTGACGGTCGAAACTCCAGTCGCCACCGCGACCGGCCTCGCCATCAGCCAGCCACGACCGCTGGTCGTGCCGATCCTGCGCGCCGGGCTCGGCATGCTCGAAGGCATGGTCAAGCTCATCCCGACCGCAGAGGTCGGATTCCTCGGCATGGTGCGCGACGAAGAGACCCTGCAGCCCACCACCTACGCCGAACGGCTGCCCGACGACCTCTCAAACCGCCAATGCTTCGTGCTCGACCCGATGCTTGCGACGGGCGGCTCACTCATCGCGGCGATCGACTTTCTGCTCGCTCGCGGAGCGGTGGATGTCACAGCCGTCTGCCTCATCGCCGCGCCCGAGGGTCTCGCCGCAGTTGAGGCCGCCATGGCTGGCCGCGAGGTGACGATTGTGCTCGGCGCCGTCGACGAGAAGCTCAACGAGCTGGGATACATCGTTCCGGGCCTCGGGGACGCAGGAGATCGCCTCTACGGACTGGTCTAGGCGTCGCGATCTGCGCGGGCTTGACTTCTGCGTGCGACCTGCAACATAGTTAGGGGGTGACTGTTCCCGCGCTAATTCCGATCGCCCCCGTGGCTTCCGGAAGTCGTCGTGCGGTCATATGTTGTCGAATGTGTGCCTAACTGCCCACTCCTGAGTCGGATTCTCCTCGCGTCGAGTCGAGAATCCCCGGGTGCCAGCCCCTCATGACGAGCGGCACCCTCCACTGCACCAGCTGAAGCATTCCGAAGGATTACACCCTCATCATTAGAGGCCCTTCACCCCACTCGAGGATTTTCGACCCATGTCCCTTGCCACAATCGACCTCTTCCGCACAGCTACCACTTCGCTTCGCCTCACCTCGGCCCCCGACGCTCTGCCGCACGACACCCCGGCGAGAATCCGTGCCGTTCCCGAGGGCACAGAAGCACGCGGCTTCGTGCTCTACGTCGGCGTCGACGAGCTGAAGGCTGCTGCTGCGGGCACCGATCTCGCCGAGATCGTCGCTGCGCTGCGCGCGCTGGCGAAGGAGCTCGTGCCAACCTCAGAGACCTACGCTGCTGTTGCGCTCGCACCGCGGGGAGCCGGCGGAAGCGACGTGGAGGTTGTGCGGCTTGCCCTGCAGGATCCTTCGGCACTCGCTAAGCACCGCCAGCAGCCCGAACCGGAAATGAAGCCCCGGGGTGGCGTCGTCGTCGACCTTTCTCGCAAGCGCGTCGTTCTCGACGATGAAACGGCCGCTCTCACCTACAAGGAGTTCGAGCTGCTGCAGTACCTCGTACTTCGCGAGGGCCGCACCATCGATCGTGCCGAGCTCATCTCGTCGCTGTGGACGGTGGGCGATGACGACGCACCCAACGAACGCACCATCGATGTTCACGTGCGCCGGCTGCGCTCGAAGCTCGGATCCTATGAAGACATCGTGCGCACGGTTCGCGGCGCCGGTTACCGTTTCGATCGGCACGCGGATGTCGCGATCCGCCACACCACCACCCCGAGCCCCGACGTCTTTTAGGCCGGATATCTTTTAGGCCGGATATCTTTCAGGCCCGGATCCGCCTCTACAGCGCGGTCGACGAGTCGCCGGGCTCGGCCGTCTTCACCTGGCTCGCCAGCGCATCGCGCTCGGCGAGCAGGGAGTTCAGCGTCACTTTTTCGAGTCCAGGGCTCACAACGTCGTTGAACGGGCTATCCAGTCCGGTCTTCGCGTAAACCGCCGCCGCGTAGGCCGATGCTGTCGCCTGCAGTTTCGCCGAGGCGCGCTGGGACCTCTTGAGAGACACGCGGTCGCCTCCGACGGCGTCCGCATGCTTGCGCAGTGCCTTGGTCAAATCCTTGAGAGCGACATCGATTTTCGTGGGCATGGGCTTATTCTCGCCTATCAAGGTAAACAGACCGCAAGAGGGGTTTCTCGGCCCGATCACGTAGGCTCGATTTCTTTCTCGCCATCCCGTCACCCGAAGGACGAATTCATGAGCCGCTCACTCTCCCGCGCGTGGCGGGCGACAGTTGGCGCGGTAGTGCTGTTTCTGGTTCTGGTCGGAGGTGCGGCGCCCGCTGCGTCCGCAGCCTCGACCGCAGAACCCACGGGAGCTTCGAAGAGTCTGCGCGTTGCGGTTCCAGCGGCCCCGGGATCTGACGCGACCATCAGCCTGGATGTCGACCTCTACCTGCCCGCGACATCCCGCCCCGCACCGGCGGTGCTCCTTGCCCACGGGTTCGGCGGATCCAAGGGCTCGGTCGCCAAAGATGCCGAGCGGATCCGCCGCGAAGGCTACGTAGTGATGGCCTATTCTGCACGTGGATTCGGCCGTTCCGGCGGACGGATCTCCCTCGATGCCCTCGGCTACGAGGTCGCCGACGCAAAGCGGCTCGTCGATGTACTCGCCGGTCGCGCCGAGGTCGAGAAACGAGACGGCAATCCGGTTATCGGTGTGGTCGGGGCATCGTACGGGGGTGCACTCGCCCTGATGCTGGGTGCAACCGACCCCCGAATCGACGCGGTGGTCGCGGCAATCACCTGGAATAACCTGCCCCAGGCTCTCGTGCCCCAGACGGATAGCGCCACTCCCGGCGTATTCAAACAGGCGTGGGCTACCCAGCTTTTCGGCGCCGCGGCATCGCCGTTCGCGGGAGCCTGCGGACGCTTCACCGCCGAACTCTGCGCCCTCTACACGAAGCTCGTCGGTGGCGGGCAGCTCGATGCCACCGATCGCACGCTACTGGAGGCATCCTCCCCCGCCTCGGTTCTCGGCGGGATGACTGCGCCGACCCTGCTGCTGCAAGGTCGGGAGGACACTCTGTTCGGGCTCGACCAGGCGAATGCAAATGCGCAGGAGATCGCCGCAGCGGGAGCAGAGGTGAAGGTCGCGTGGTTTGCCGGAGGGCACGACGGAGGTCAGAGCTCCGGCGCGACGACTTCGGGCACGACCTCGACTGTCGACCAGTGGCTCGCCGACCACCTGAGCGGCACGTCGTCACCGCCGGCTCGATCGGAACCGTTCTCATTCACCGTGCCTGCTTCGGCCCGTGGATTCGCTGAGACTCGCATCGCGGCACTCTATCCGGGACTGAATGGTGGCAGCGTAAGGAAGCTTCCACTCGGCGGTCGTTTCGGTATCGTTGTCAATCCACCGGGGGGCTTGCCGGCAACGATCTCCTCGCTTCCCGGCATCGGCGCGGTCGACTCGGTCAATGCGGGTATCGGTAGCGCACTCGCGGGCGTCGCAGCTCAACCGGCCCAACAGGCGAAATTCTCCACCGGATCGATCGGCACCCCCTTCATACTGGTGGGCTCCCCCACGGTAACGGTCGATGTTCGGCTGCCGCGCTTCCGGAACGGGGATCAGGTATCCGCGCCATCCAACGCTCCGACTGACGTGCTGTTGTTCGCCCAGCTTCGCGTCGTGGCTGGCGGCTCCGACGTCGCCGTTGGGGGCGGAGTCGCGCCGATTCGGGTATCGCTGCCGGCCGACGGCTCGACAACCCGAGTGCAGGTGCGCCTTCCCGCGACGACCTGGCAGTTCGAGCGCGGTGATAAAATCGCTCTCTCGCTGCGCACGACGGATGCGGGGTACCGAGGCTCCGTGAAATCCGCGACCTTCGTCGTGAGCACCGAGGGCACCCTCACGATTCCGACCGTCTCCTCATCGGCCCCGGCCGTCGGTGGCGGCGCGCCATCGACGGCGGCGCTCACCGGCATCCCCATCGTGCTGCTGATAGGCCTGATCCTCGCGGTGATTGCGGCCCTCGCCGACCGACGTCGCGATCGCAGCGTGAACCCCGTCGTAACCGAACGTGGGCGTCCGAACGATGCACCGCCGCTCGTGATCCACGGGATCACCAAGAACTATCGCGGCGGATTCCGCGCGGTCGACGACCTCTCGTTCACCGTGCACCGCGGCCAGGTGCTCGGCCTGCTCGGCCCGAACGGTGCGGGCAAGACGACCGCTCTTCGCATGGTCACCGGCCTTCTGCGACCCGACGCCGGCACGATCGAGATCTTCGGAGAGAAGGTCTCGCCGGGATCGCGGGTACTTACCCGGGTTGGCTGCTTCATCGAAGGCCCCGGCTTTCTTCCCCACCTCTCTGGACGGCGCAACCTCCAGCTGTTCTGGGCCGCATCGGGCCGCCCCCGCGCCGATGCCCGCCTCGAGGAGGCGCTGGCTATCGCCGACCTCGGCACTGCCGTCAATCGACGCGTCGGCGGCTACAGCCAGGGCATGAAACAGCGCCTTGCTATAGCGCAGGCGATGCTCGGGATGCCCGAACTTCTCATCCTCGACGAACCGACCAACGGACTCGACCCGCCCCAGATCTTCGCCCTCCGCGGTGTCCTGCGCCGTTATGCGGAGACGGGCCGCACCGTGATCGTGTCGTCCCATCTACTCGGAGAGGTCGAACAGACCTGCTCCGATGTCGTGGTGATGGCGCGCGGCAGGCTGATCGCGGCAGGCCCGGTCGCCGAGCTCGCGGGCGAGGCGAACGAACTCACCATCGAAGTGACCGATGTCGACGCTGCGGTGCTCGCCGTGCTCCGGCTTGACGGAGCCGAGGCTGCGGTGCTCGCCGAGGGGACGATCCGCGTGCTTCCCTCGCGCAACACTCCGGAGTCTGTCGTTGCTGCGATCGCGGCGGTCGGTGTCGGCATCCGATCCGTCACACGCGGTCGGCACCTCGAGGAGACCTTTCTCGCGATGGTCGGCTCGGAAGGCATCATCTGATGGATACGACAGCACCCTGGACTCCGGGACCGATCCCGGCGAGTATCGCAATCTTCCGTCGTACGCTGCCGATCCGAGTCGAGTTCGCCCGGCAGATCAGCCAGTGGCGCGTGCGGGTCGTGCTCATCATCTTCGCGCTGCTGCCGATCGTCGTGCGCCTCGCGTTCCTCATCGGCGGGGCGGGAGGGCCGGCAGCTGGGCGCACCGACCTCGCCGCGTTCGCCCAGGCGAGCGGCACGACGTTCACTGCGTTCATCCTCGTGATCACGGCGGGCTTTCTGCTGACGCTTGTCGTCGCTCTACTCTTCGGAGACATGATCGCCGGCGAGGCGGCGCGGTCGACGCTCAAGTACCTGCTGACCATCCCGGTCGGGCGCACCCGACTGCTGTTCGTGAAGGTGCTGGTGGCGTCGACGGTGCTCATCGCAGGCATCCTGATCCTCACCGGGATGTCGCTGTTGGTCGGCACGATCTCCTACGGTGGCGGTGGAATCCAGATTCCTGTCGGACCGCGGCTCGGGATGGGCGAGTCGCTTCTGCGTATCCTGGCGGCGGTCGCTGTCATCTGCCTCCACCTGTCGTGGGCAGCCACTCTCGGCATGATGTTCACCGTACTCGCGGAGGCTCCCCTCGCCGCGGCGGGCGGAGTTGTGATCACGTCCATCCTGTCCAGCATCCTCGAACGCATCCCGGATCTGGGTATCGTGCGCAACTATCTGCCCACCTGGAACACGGATGCATTCCGCCAGTTCTTCGCGGCGCGCATCGACTATGCCCCGGTCGCCGACTCCGTGCTCTCCGCCCTCATCTACGCGCTGGTGTTCACCGCAGCCGCGGTCTGGTGGTTCCGGCGCAAAAACATCTCAAGCTGAGTGCCGACGAAATGGCTCAATCCGATGACTGAGCCACTTCACCGGCATCCACCGAGGTGCAGCTTTTAGCGCAGGGTTGCCGCGTCGATGACGAAGCGGTATCGCACATCCGAGGTGAGCACACGCTCGTAGGCATCATTGATCCCATCAGCGGAGACGATCTCGACCTCGGGGGCAATTCCGTGCTCGGCACAGAAGTCGAGCATCTGCTGGGTCTCGCGAATACTTCCGATACCCGAACCGGCAAATGACCGACGGTTGTTGAACAGGGTGAAAACCTGCAGCTGCAGCGGCTCTGGCGGAGCGCCGACATTGACCATCGTGCCGTTGAGGGCCAACGTCGACAGGTACTGGTGCAGATCGATCTTGGCACTCACCGTATTGATGATGAGGTCGAAAGTGTTCGCCAGGGCGGGGAAAGTCGCAGCATCGCTCGTGGCGTAGTAGTGATCAGCGCCGAAACGCAATCCGTCTTCCTTCTTGCTGAGCGACTGCGAAAGTACCGTCACTTCGGCGCCCATCGCGTGTGCGATCTTGACAGCCATATGGCCAAGGCCACCCATTCCCACGACGGCGACCTTTTTACCCGGCCCGGCATTCCAATGCGCAAGAGGCGAGTAGGTGGTGATTCCGGCGCAGAGAAGGGGAGCGGCCGCCTCGTAGGGGATGCTCTCCGGAACGGAGAGCACGAAGTCCTCAACGACGACGATATGGGTCGAGTATCCACCCTGGGTGATCGTGCCGTCGCGGTCGACAGAGCCGTAGGTCCCGGTGTTTCCGTTGAGGCAGTACTGCTCTTCGCCGGCAAGACAGTTCACGCATTCACGGCATGAGTTCACCATGCAGCCGACCCCGACGCGGGCACCGACTTTGTGCAGCGTCACCTCGGATCCGACGTCCGTCACGACGCCCACGATTTCGTGGCCGACCGTGAGGGGGTACTGGATGTCACCCCACTCACCGCGCACGGTGTGGATATCGGAGTGGCAGATGCCGGAGTAGGCGATCTCGATCAGCACATCTTTCGGGCCGACCTCTCGGCGCTCGACAGTTGTCGCGACGAGTGGCTCGGTTGCTGACGGTGCAGCATAGGAATTAACAGTAGGCACGAGGGAATCTCCAAATAGTTCGAGTTGGGGGTCACATCAGTCAAGCCGACGAAGCTGAGTTGCATTCCCAGAGTGTGAGCTGTGCGCGGTCACCGGATCAATGCCCTGCGGAACACCTGTCCGCCCGCATCCGCAGCTATTTTGGAGCCAGCGCCAGATAACTCGCGCACCCCATGGCCAAGCGAGAAGCCA
>JBKJLH010000114.1:0-30530 GCA_046597035.1 Lacisediminihabitans sp. | reverse complement strand
CCCGCTCCGCCGACTCGGCCCGCTCCGCCGACTCGGCGGAGCGGGCAGAGTCGGCGGAGTGGGCCGAGTCGGCGGGGCGGGCGGAGTGAGCTACTCGACCAGCGAGGGCATCCGCTCGACGGCCAGCAGCACGCAGGTGCAGAGCGCGTCGATCGCGGCCTCGAGGTCGGCCTGCGACGGAAACGTCGGCGCTATCCGGATGTTGGTGTCGTCGGAGTCGTCGCCGTACGGGAAGCTCGATCCGGCGGGGGTGACGGACACGCCGATCTCACCCGCGAGCACCACCGCGGCCGCGGCTGCGCCGTGCGGAACGTCGAGGCTCACGAAGTATCCTCCGGTCGGGGTCGTCCAGGTGGCGACGCCGCTGAGTCGGCGCTCGAGGATCTCGAGCACGGCGGCAAAGCGCGGTTCGACGATGACGCGGTGGGCGCGCATGAGGCGGCGCACGCCTTCCGCGTCCCCGAGCATCCGCACGTGGCGCAGCTGATTGATCTTATCCGGGCCGATGGTCTGCACGGCGGTGTGGAGCTTCTTCCACGCGATGTTGCTCGGAGAAGATCCGAAGAACGAGACGCCGGCACCCGGAAAGGTGATCTTCGAGGTCGAAGCGAAGACGAAGGGCCGGTCGGGATTGCCCGCCACCTCGGCGGCGGCCAACACGTCGATTACCGCAGGCTCGTCGTCGGTGAGATGGTGCACCGCGTAGGCGTTATCCCAGAACAGGCGGAAGTCGGGGGCAGCCGTCGGCATGCTCACGAGCGCCTCGACCTCCTCGACACTGAAGCTCGTGCCGGTGGGATTCGCGTACATCGGCACTGCCCACATGCCACGGATACCGGCATCGGCGGCCACAAGACTGCGGATGGCGTCGAGGTCGAGGACGCCCCCGACGTAGGGCACCGGGATCATGCGGATGCCGAGAGCCTCGCAAATCGCGAAGTGACGGTCGTATCCGGGAACGGGGCAGAGGAACGACAACCCCTGCACATCGCGCCAGGGACCGCTCCCGCCGGGCACACCGAAGAGGAGCGCGCTGACGAAGGTGTCGTGCATGACCGAGAGGCTCGCGTTGCCGGAGGCGAGCAGCTGGGCGACGGGGATCGCGAGCAGCTCCGAGAAGATCTGGCGCAGCTCGATCAGGCCGTCCGGTCCACCGTAATTGCGCAGGTCGGTTCCGGCCGCATCCCGATAGTCGCCCTCGCCGGGGAGCCCGAGCAGGGCATTCGAGAGGTCGAGTTGTGCGGGTGACGGTTTGCCCCGCGTGAGGTCGAGCGAGAGGTTCTTCGCGCGGAGTTCGGCATACTGCGATTCGAGGGCTGTACTGGATTCGCTCACCCCTCAAAACTACCGGACGGGCAGCGGCCGACCGTCGCTGGCGTGCACCATCATGGGACGATGCACGCACCCCGCCGGAAAGCGCGATACGCCGTCTCCGCGCTCTTCCTGCTCAACGGAGCGGCGTTCGCAAACCTCGTGCCGAGGTATCCCGACATCAAAGCGGCTCTCGACCTGTCGAATGGGCAGTTCGGCATCGCGGTCGCCGCGTATCCCCTCGGTGCACTGATCGCGGGAACCCTCGGCGGGGCGGCGATCCGTCGCTGGCATTCCGGTCGAGTCGCGACGCTCGCGATACTGCTGCTCTCACTCAACCTGGTGCTGATCGGCGCGGCCCCGGTGTGGTGGCTGTTCGCGGTCGGACTCTTCATCGCCGGCACACTCGATTCGACCGCCGACATCGCGAACAACGCCCACGGCCTTCGGGTGGAGCGGTTGTATGGCAGCTCCATCCTCAACTCGATGCACGGCCTCTGGAGTGTGGGAGCGGTGATCGGCGGCGTGATGGGGGCGGTGGCGGCCGGTGCGCGCATCCCTCTGGTCTGGCATTTCTCGGCTGCCGCCGCCGTGTTCATCGTCCTGGCGCTGTTAATGAGTCGATGGATGCTTCCGGGCCGAGACCTCGCCGAGGCAGCCGTCTCGACGGTCCCGCGCGAGACGCGTGGACGGTTCGGTCTCGCGCGGATTCTGGTCTCGCTCGGGCTCATCGCTGCGGCCGCGAACATGATGGAGGATGTGACCGCCACCTGGAGCGCGGTGTACCTGCGTGATTCGCTCGGCACCGGCGCGGTGGTCGCCGGTCTCGGATTCATCGCCCTGCAGGCGGCGCAGACGGTCGGAAGATTCGCGGGCGACGGACTGGTCACGCGCTTCGGTGACCGGGCGGTCGCCCGGGTCGGGGCCTCCCTCGCCTTCGTGGGGATGTCGCTCGCCCTGGTATTCCCGACTCCGGTGACCACGATCATCGCGTTCGGCATGGTCGGTGTCGGAGTGGGAACCCTCATCCCCGGCGCGATTCGAACCGCCGAAAGCGTGCCAGGGCTACCTCAAGGAACGGGACTCACCTGGGTGAGCACGACGATCCGTATCGGGCTTTTTCTCTCGCCTCCCCTGGTCGGATTCCTGGCCGATCTCACGTCCCTCCGGGTGGCGCTCATCGTCATGCCGATCCTGGCGCTGGTGATTCTCGCGGCAAGTCGCACGCTCGGGCGCCGGCAGGCGGCATCGCCGGAACCCCAGGGTGGAGTTCATCGCGGGCGCTAACGCCCCGAGCGCCGGCGACAGCGGCGGTGCTAGACAGCAGCGGTGCTCAGACCGCGACGGTGCTCAGACCGCGACGGGCGCCCTGATCGCCGGGTGGTGCTGGTAGTCGAGCACCTCAAAGTCCTCGAAGAGGTAGTCATCGATGCTCCCGCGCGGCGTGAGCCTCAGGGTGGGCGCGGGGAACGGGTCGCGTGTCAACTGCTCCGTGACCTGATCGACATGGTTGTCGTAGACGTGGCAATCGCCCCCGGTCCAGATGAACTCGCCGACACCGAGGCCGGCCTGGGCAGCGATCAGGTGGGTGAGCAGCGCGTAACTGGCGATGTTGAACGGCACCCCGAGAAAGAGGTCCGCACTGCGCTGGTAGAGCTGGCAGCTGAGCTTGCCGTCGGCCACATAGAACTGGAACAGCAGGTGGCAGGGCGCCAGAGCCATGTTGGGGATGTCCGCCACATTCCACGCCGACACGATCAGGCGGCGCGAATCCGGATGTGACTTTATCGCCTCGATGACGTCGGCGATCTGGTCGATCGTGCCGCCATCGCGGCTGGGCCAGGAGCGCCATTGCACTCCGTAAACGGGGCCGAGGTCACCGTCGGCATCCGCCCACTCGTCCCAGATGGTCACCCGGTTGTCTTGCAGCCAGCGGGCGTTGCCGTCTCCGCGCAGAAACCACAGCAGTTCGTAGGCGATCGACCTGAAGTGAACGCGCTTGGTGGTGATGAGGGGGAAGCCCTCCGCAAGGTCAAACCGGAGCTGCCGGCCGAAAACGCTACGGGTGCCCGTGCCCGTACGATCTGACTTCCGCGCGCCGTTCGTGAGCGCATCTCGCAGCAGGTCTTCGTAGGGGGTGGGGATCGGCGTGGTCACGTTTCGAGCGTAGAGCCAAACACCGACATTGGGGACCTTTGACCCCAGACCGCCCACTACACACTGATGAACTGGACACCGTCACTCAGCGTGAGGAGCCTTTCATGACCGAATTCACCGAATCCACCACCGATTCGCCCGTCGACGTTCTCGGCGACGAAGACAGCTGGCACCTGCTGGCATCCGCCGACCTCGGCCGACTCGCGGTCTCCATCGATGGCGGGGTCGACATCTTCCCCATCAACTACGTGGTGGCGGATCGCGTGATCTTCTTCCGCACCGCTCCCGGATCAAAGCTCATCGACATCACGAAACATCCGATGGTTGCGCTCGAATCGGATGGGATACACAACCGCCGCCGCTGGAGCGTGGTGGTGAAGGGATTCGCTGAGCGCCTCGGGTTGGACGAGGAGATCGAGGCGTCCGGAGTTCTGAGCCTCTATTCGCAGCTGCCCACCGAGAAGTGGAACTACGTGCGCATCACCGGGTCGTCGATCACCGGGCGGCAATTCACGAGTTCCCGCCGCTCCTGATCAACTGCGGAGTGTTGGTCAGGAGCGCCGTGCTGGTCACCTGCGCCGTGCTGGCGCGAATCGACGCAGCCGAAGACTGTTCGTCACGACGAACACCGACGAGAACGCCATCGCCGCGCCAGCGAGCAGCGGGTTGAGCAGGCCGAGCATCGCGATCGGGATCGCCGCCACGTTGTAGGCGAAGGCCCAGAACAGATTGCCCTTGATCGTGCCGAGCGTGCGGCGGGCGAGTCGAACGGCATCGGCCACGACCAGCAGGTCCCCACTCACGACCGTGATGTCGCTCGCGGCGATCGCCGCATCCGTGCCGCCGCCCATGGCAATTCCCAGGTCGGCCGCTGCGAGAGCCGCGGAGTCGTTGACGCCGTCGCCGACCATCGCGACGACGCGCCCCTCGGCCTGCAGGGCATGGATCAGATCGAGCTTTCCCTGCGGGGTCACCCCGGCGTGCACCTCGTCGATACCCACTTCGGCGGCGACGGTGCGGGCGGATCCGGCGTTATCCCCGGTGAGAAGTACCGGGCGGAGACCGAGCGCGCGATAGCGGGTGATGGCCTCTGCACTGGTCGGCTTCACGGCATCCCGCACCGTGATGATGCCGCGAAGCTCACCATCCCAAGCGACCGCGATGACCGTGGCCGCGGCATCCTCGCCCGACCTGATGGCCGCGCATGCGTCGGGCGAGAGGGCGATGGACCAGGAGTCGGAAAGCCAGGAGGCTCGTCCCGCGAGTGTGAGTTTGCCGCCCACGAGGGCCTGCACTCCCTGTCCCGCTTCGGCGCTGAACGACGTGGACTCGACGGGAGAGATGCTTTCAGACCCGGCCTGCGCCACGACCGCCCGGGCGACCGGATGTTCGGAGCCGCTCTCGACCGCGGCGGCGGCAGCCAGTAGATCGGCCCGGGATGTCGAGCCGAAAGGTAGCACCGAGACAACGGCCATCGTTCCTGTGGTGATCGTTCCGGTCTTATCCAGCACGATGGTGTCCACGGTGCGGGTCTGCTCGAGCACCTGCGGTCCGCGGATGATGATTCCAAGCTGCGATCCACGACCGGTGCCCACCAGCAGTGCCGTGGGGGTCGCGAGGCCGAGCGCGCAGGGGCAGGCGATTATCAGGGTGGCGACCGCGGCCGTGAAGGCCGCCTCGACCGTGCCGCCGAAGAGCAGCCATCCCACGAAGGTGATGAGGGAGAGCGCGAACACTACCGGCACGAAGATAGCGGACACCCGGTCGGCCAATCGCTGCGCCTGCGCCTTGCCGCTCTGAGCCTCTTCGACCAGGCGGCCGATGCGGGCGAGCTCGGTATCGGCGCCCACCCTGGTCACCTCGACGACGAGTCTGCCGCCGACGTTGACCGTGGCTCCGGCGACCCGGTCGCCGACCGCGACCTCCACCGGCACCGACTCGCCGGTGATCATGCTGCGATCGACTGCGGATGCCCCGTCAGTGACGAGCCCGTCGGTGGCAATCTTCTCGCCCGGACGCACCACGAACGAATCACCCGGTGCGAGGGTCGCGACTGCGACGCGAGTCTCCACTCCCTCGCGGAGAAGCGTGGCGTCCTTTGCGCCAAGACGCAGCAGGGCCTGCAGCGCCGCTCCAGATTCCCGTTTCGCCCGGGCCTCGATGTATCGGCCTCCCAGGATGAAGACCGTCACCGCGGAGGCGACCTCCAGATAGATTTCGCTTGCGCCGGAGCGATTGCTCACCAACTGGAACGTCATGTGCATGCCGGGCACTCCTGCGGTGCCGAAGAACAGAGCGTAAAGCGACCAGGTGAAGGCAGCGATGACACCGACGCTGACCAGGGTGTCCATCGTCGCTGCACCGTGGCGTGCGTTGACCGCAGCGGCGCGGTGGAACGGCCAAGCGCCCCAGACGACGACCGGCGATGCCAGGGTGAGGGCCAACCACTGCCAGTTGGTGAACTGAAGCGCGGGGATCATCGAGAGCAGCGCGACGGGCAGGGCGAGGCCCGCAGAGATGAGCAGTCGGCGACGCAGTTGAGTGGCCTCCGTGTCGACCGGCGGTGTGGCATCCGCTTCAGTCGTTATCGGCACCGGTAGCACGGCCGTGTATCCAGCCGCCTCGACCGCGGAGATGAGGGTCGCGGTATCGACCCCGGTGGAGTGTACCCGCGCCTTCTCGGTGGCGTAGTTCACCGTTGCGGTGACGCCATCGAGGCGGTTGAGCTTGCGCTCGATGCGCGTGGCGCAGGATGCGCAGGTCATACCGCCGATGTCGAGGTCGACGTCGTCCACTGTCACTTCGATGTCAGCCATACTTAGGCCGCGACCAGCATGTATCCCGCTTCGGTGACGGCAGCACGCATGCTCTCGAACGACAGCGGTGCGGCGCTGACGACCGTGACTCGGGATGCCCCTCCTACGTTCAGGTCAACGCTGACGCTTGTCACACCGACAAGCTCGGAGATCTCTTCGGTGACGCTCGCGACGCAGTGGCCGCAGGTCATCCCTTCGACGAGGTACTGCTGTTCGGTCATGGTGGTATCGGTCATGGTGGAGTTCCTTCGTCAGTAGTGGTCAGGAGCGCACGAGTCGCGCGATAGCGGCCGAGGCTTCCTTGATCTTCGCGTCGGCCACCGGACCGCCCTCGCGGGCCGCCTCGGCGACGCAGTGCGCAAGGTGGTCGTCGAGAAGGGCGAGGGCGACTGTCTCCAGCGCCTTCGTCGCGGCCGAGACCTGGGTGAGGATATCGATGCAGTAGGTGTCCGTCTCGACCATGCGCTGGATGCCGCGGACCTGGCCTTCAGCCCGCCGTAGTCGCTTGACGAGATCGTCTTTATTCTGGCTGTACCCGACCATCGGACGGTCCCTTCCTTATACCCCTGTGGGGTATCTAATATAGAGCGACTATGCTCCGAAGTCAAGCGCAGTAGGCTCCGTCTATGCCAAGCACTCGCTCTCTGAAACTGATGGAATCGTCACACCGTTTTCTGCAGCGTCTCACCCGCGGCAGAGTCGGTTGGAATGTCGCGGGCATGCCGGTGATCGAACTCACGACGACTGGTCGCCGCAGCGGTGAGCGCCGGACGACGATGCTCACCTCGCCGGTCAGGGATGGCGACGCGTATGTCGTGGTCGCTTCCCGCGGCGGCGACGACCACCATCCTGCCTGGTTCCTCAACCTTCGAGATGATGCGAATGTCGAAGTTGTGATCGAGGGCCATCCGCGCATCTCGATGACCGCGCGGATCGCCAATGCGCAGGAGCGCGCACGCCTCTGGCCGCTCATTACGGCGAAGTTTTCGAACTATGCCGGTTACCAGAAGAAGACCGATCGGGAGATTCCCGTCGTGCTGTTGGAGCCGATTTCGAAGGACGGGAGCGACGTCGATTAACAGCTCTCAACAATGTGCCGTGACGTAGCGTTGCCTCTGAGCGACTAGCCACACCCGTCCAGAGAGGACACCCCATGCGTACCCCATCTTCCTCAGGCTTCGACCTGTGGGAGGCCGTTGACGGTCTCCGCGAAACCTTCGCCCCCCGGATGGCGGGATATATGGGGTCGGGGAGCATGAGGTACGGAAACATGAGATCGGGAAATATGAGGTCGGGGAATATGAGATCTGAAAACATGAGGTCTGGGCGGATGGGGCGCGGCGACGTCCGTATCGCCATCCTGGTCGCTCTCGCCGAGGAACCGATGAACGGCTACCAGATTATCCAGGCCATCGAGGTGAGCACGAAGGGCGCGTGGAAGCCGAGCCCGGGCTCTGTCTACCCCACGCTGCAGCTGCTCGCCGACGAGGGTCTGGTCAGCTCGGAGCAGGTCGATGAGCGCAAGGTGTACTCGCTGACCGAAGCCGGTAAGGAGACCGCCGCCGAATTCTCCGAGAGTCCGATGTCGGAGGAGCCACGCCGGTCGTGGAACTCCGAGCGCAACACCGCCCTGCCGAGGGCGGGGGCGAAGCTCGCCCAAGCGGCAGTGCAGGTCGCGCAGAGCGGAAGCTCCGACCAGAATGAGCGCGCCGTCGCCGCAGTCGATGAGGCGCGACGCAAGCTCTACGCGATCCTCGCCGAGGACTGAGGGAATGCCGCCCGATCGCGGCACCAGCACTGCATCCCAGATCGACCCCGCATACCGGGCGCGGTACCGCCGCATCATGCGGTTCTCGGCCTCCGCCCTAGCGCAAACCTGGTGGTTCGAACTGGTCTTGCCGCGCTTCGGCCTTCGTCGGCTGGCAGCCCGCAGTCGACCCAAACGTGTACAGCACATTGCCCGCCGCTTCTACGTGCTCGCCGCCGATCTTGGCGGTCTCATGATCAAGGTCGGCCAATTCCTGTCCTCGCGGCTTGATATCCTTCCGCCCGAGATCACTCGAGAGCTCGAGGGGTTGCAAGATGAGGTCGAGCCCGAGCTGTTCGAGAGCATCCGCCGGCAAGCCGAAACAGAGTTGGGGATGCCACTCGAGCGTGCCTATGCCTCGTTCGAACCGATTCCCATCGCCGCGGCATCTCTCGGCCAGGCCCATCGCGCTCGTCTGACTGCTGGGATCGCCGCCGACGTCGGGTTCGAGAATGTCGTCGTCAAGGTGCAGCGACCGGGTATCGAGAAGATCGTCGAGGTCGACCTTGCAGCGCTTCGCCGTGTCGCCCGTTGGCTCTCGCATGTGAAGCTCGTGTCGACGCGCGCCGACGCCCCCGCGCTGGTCGAGGAGTTCGCGGCGACGAGTCTGGAGGAGATCGACTACCTGCACGAGGCAGCGAGCGCCGCGCGTTTCGCGGAGGATTTCTCCAACGACCAGCGCATCGGCGCGCCCGTCGTCGTGTGGGACAGATCCGCACTTCGGGTACTCACGCTGTCCGACGTGACCGCGATAAAGATCTCGGACGTAGCGGGCCTTACCGCGGCGGGGATCGATCCGGGAGAGGTCGCGCAGGAGCTCGCGCGATCCACGTTCCAGCAGATCTTCGTCTCCGGCTTCTTCCACGCTGATCCGCACCCGGGCAACATCTTCATCACTCCCGGCAGGTCCGAGTCCGGTGACGGCTCCGCTTGGCGTCTCACGTATGTGGACTTCGGGATGATGGGCGAAATCTCCGACTCGCTACGCTCAGGACTGCGGGATTTCATCCTGGCCGCAGTCGGTCGCGACGGGCGGTCGCTGGTCGCATCGCTCGAGCGGCTCGGCGTACTCCTCAAGACAGCGGATACCAACGAGCTCGAACGTGCCATGACAGCCCTGTTCGATCGTTTCGGCGGGATGGGTGTCGCCGAGCTGCAAACCATCGATCCGCGCGAACTCGAGAAATTCGCCAGGGGGTTCAGCGAGACAATCCGATCGCTCCCATTCCAACTTCCCGAGAATTTCCTGTTGCTGGTGCGCAGCATCTCACTGATCTCCGGTGTGACGAGCGCCCTGAACAAGGATTTCAACATGTGGGATGCCGTGGATCCGTTTGCGCGCACCGTGCTGAACGCGAGCAGCGGCAACGCGCTACGCGGCCTCGGTCAGCAGGCGGTTACCTACGCGAGCACCCTAGCTCGGCTCCCCCGCCGACTGGATGCACTCGCGACGCGCCTCGACCGCGGACAGGTCGCTGTGCAAGCGCCCGAGGTCGACCGCCGCCTTCGCTCGATTGATCGCTCCGTTGGCCGTCTCGCGTCGGCGCTCGTCTTCGCGACACTCCTCATCGCCGGTGTACTGCTGCGCCCGACAGATGAGGTGCTCGGCTGGGTTCTGATGGGTGCCGCCGCGCTGCCGCTGCTGCACGTGATGATCACCTCGCGAAGCCGGTGACTGGCCGGCTGTCTCCTTCGCTGGGGCGCTGAGACACTGGGCGCTGAGGCGCGACCTGGCATCCTCCTCTCGGTGCTCGCCTGACGGATCACGCACGCTCCGCTCACCCTCGAGCATTGGATCTCCCTTCTTCAGGGTCGACCTGCCCAATCGACGTGTACCTTCAGCTCTATGACCGAAGAACAGCCCTACACCACCGTGCGCACCGAGCCCGGCTTCGAGCTGAGAAGGTACCCGCCCCATGTCGTCGCCGAGGTCACTGTCGTGGCCGACTTCGATGATGCCGGCAATCGGGCGTTCCGCTACCTTTTCGGCTACATCACCGGTGACAACACCGCGAAGCAGAAGCTCGCAATGACTTCTCCTGTCGTGCAGTCACCCGGCTCGCAGACCATCGAGATGACGTCCCCGGTGGTGCAGCGCCCGGGAGGGAATGGCGACAACCACGTCATCGCTTTCGTGCTCCCGGCGACACTCACCGAGGCATCCGCTCCCGCTCCCACACGTCCCGAGGTCTCACTCAGGACCGTGCCGGAGGCTCTCGTGGCTGTCGCGACCTATTCCGGACGGTGGACTCAGGCCCGCTACGACGAGCACTGCACCCAGCTGACCGCCGCTATCGCCGCACACGGTCTCACTGCGCTATCCGCGCCTCGGTTCGCGCGCTTCGACCCGCCCTACAAGCCCTGGTTCCTGCGCCGCAACGAGGTGCAGGTGGATGTGGCGGAGTGACGCTACTGAGGAGCGACCGCTGCGCCGGCGTAGGTGAAGTGTGCCGAGAACGATCAAAGTCAGGGCGGTGCCGCGAGATCGCCTGAAGCTTCGAACTGTGCGGGACGGCCGCGAGCGGGGCGACCGCGCGGAATCGTCTCTCCGCCCCGCCGGCATGCCGGTGAGACGATCGCGCAATCCGCACAGCGCAGACAGCATTCACAGCGCTCCCCGGCGAGCCGAACGTCTCGGTGTGCTCTTTCGACCGGGATACGGGGAACGCCAGGAACGTGACCTGCGGCAGCAATCGAGAGCACGATCTGCTGGTGCTGGATCGAGTTACCGCGGACACTCGGCCGACCGTTCAGCGCTATCGGGTGCCGACCAGGAACACCCGCTCCCACAGCTCCCGCAGGTACTCCCCGAAGTCCTCCGGTGTCCACTCCCGGCCCGTAACCAGCTGCCCATAGTGCTCGAAACCGGCGGTCGCCCAGAGAACGTCCGCGACATACCGGTCGCTCAGCTCGGGACGCAGCTCGCGGGTCGCACGCAAGTCTGCTGCGAGCGTCAGCATGTTCGCAGCACGGCGATTCGTAATCTCGGCGAAAAGGGCAGCGCAATTCGCGTCCGTCTGGGCAGCATCACGAAGAGCCACAAAGATGGGCGCAGTTCGCGGGCCCATAGCCGCTACCGCATCCGCATAAATTCTGATCTTCTCCCCAGCACCGGACGCCGCGCGCAAGTGCCTCACATAGTCACGCTGTTCGGCTGGCACCGTGTCGTCGGTTCCGCTGATCGCGCTCTCAACTACCGCGCGCAGGAGGTCGGGTTTACGGCCGACCGTCGTATACACCGTGTCGACAGAGACCGCCGCGAGCGCGGCGACCCGGCCAACGGTGGTGGCAGCGTAGCCGCGTGTTGTAAACAGCTGCCACGCCGCCTCGAGCACTCGGTGTCGGGTTGCGGCCGCCTGTCCGCAACGCAGTGGTGAGCGATACGTCCGCGGGCTATTGACAGTGTTCACCATAGAGTCCACAGTAGTTGATATTCATCCGAAAGACATTCGTATGAATTGAGGAGCTGATCAGAATGGTCTACGCATACACGCAGGATGTGCCTCTCGACGAAGCCGGGTATCGGCGCGTCATGCAGAATTTGGGCAGCGAACCACTCGCTGGCCTCATGATGCATCTCTGCGTCAAACGGGATGACGGCGGCCTGCGTTATATCGACGTCTGGGAGTCAGAGGAAATCTGCACTCGCGCCTTCGACGAGCGCATCCACACCGCTGTCGACGCCGCATTCGGAGGAGCGCGCCCCAGCACTGAGCCGACAGTGACCGTGCTCGAGCTGCTCGACGTCACCGGGGTGGCCGGGCCGTGACCCGGTTCGCGCACCTCACGGCCTCAGGAACACGTCGTTCAGGGTGACGGTCTGAAGTGCGCGCTCGTGGATGATCGAGCTGAGCTGTGGGAAGACCGTCGTCACGGGAGTGAAATTGGCGTGGCCGATGACGATGTGCCCGGGCAGGAACCATTGGTTGGCGAAACTCACCACCTGCTCCGGGGTGATGAGCGCGGAATCTGACAGCGACCCGTACCAGAGCACCGGAGTCGTGTAGCCGATGCTCGCCGCGAGGCGATCCACCCGTGCATTGCGAAAGCCGAAGGGCGGACGATAGTAGGGGCGCGCATCGACGCCGTAGGTCATGGTGATGAAGTCGTGATTGCGCTGCAGTTCGGCGACCACGCGGCTGTCACTGAGCATGGTGAGGTTCGGATGATCCCAGCTGTGATTGCCCAGCTGCACCTGGCCCGAGGCGACCAGCGGTCGTAGAAGCGCCGCGTGCGTGGTCCAGCCGGGGTCGGCGCCGTTGAGGAAGAACGTGAGCCTCATGCCGGTCGCGGCGGAGAACTCGATGTACTTCAGAATGACATCGGCATCGATCCCATCGTCGACGGTCCAGGCGAGCAGCGCATCCTGGCCGGGCAGCTTCATGATCGCGCCTGCGGGAAGCGCCACTTTGACCAGCTGCGGCGGGCCCTGAATTGGAAGGGGTTCGGCGGAGTGCAGCGCGGTCGGTGTTGGTGTTGGCGAACGGGGCGCGGCTGGGGTTATTGGCGGCGATCGCGGCGTCCGGACGGGACCTTCGGTCGGGAAGTATTCCCATCGCATCCTGCCCGTGCAGCCGGCGAGCATAATCGCCGCACCGCCAGCGACGGCGCAGAGGAATACTCGACGATCCATGCCGCTAACCTAAGGCACCGCCGCTGGGGAACTCGGGATGAGCGGCGGCTCGGCGACGCGATTCACCACGCCAGCCGGGGCTACTTCTTCACCCGGTCGCGATTGTGATCGATTGCGGCGCGAATAAGAGCCTGAAGCGCAGCGTCATCAGTGACATCCGTCTCGAAGAAATCGATGCCGCGCCTCTTATTACCCTCGAGCTCGGCATTGAAGAGGGTCTTCGGGTCGCTGAGGGCCGCGCCATCCATGAACACCAGCTTCACCTTGTTCTTGAAGATGTTGCCCACACAGAGGATGCCGGCGAGCTCCCAGACCGGCGAGCCCATCCACTTCCAGGTCTCGACGATGCCAGGGTCGACCGCGAGGATGGTGGCGCGCAGGCTCGCGAGTTTGGCGCCGCGCCAATCCGAATGCTTCGCGATAAGGCCGTCGATCTCTTCGGTCGGATTCATGGCCGTCCCCTTTGCTGTTCTCCCGTGCGCAGGCAGCCCGGCTTCCACCTCGGCGTAGCGCGAATGTTATCCGTAGAGTAGCGGGCCGATCGCCCTCAGGCGAAGTACCTCAACCACAGGTACGGCAAGCAGAGGGAAACCGTGACGGCGGTCACGATGAGCCCGTACTTCGTGAATGTCCAGAAAGAGATCGGATGACCGTTGCGCATCGCGATGCCCAGAACGACGACATTGGCGCTTGCACCCACCGCTGTGGCGTTGCCGCCGAGGTCCGCGCCGAGCGTCAATGCCCACCAGAGCGGCTCGGCCGGGGCGCCACCGGCGTGCACGAGATCATTGACCAGGGGTGCGAGGGTCGCAACGTACGGGATGTTGTCGACAATCCCCGAGAAGATCGCAGAGCCGAACAGCAGGCCAACGCCCGCGCCGAAATAGTTGGATCCAACGGCCTGGATAGCCGTCTTGCCGACGGCTTCAATCACCCCGAGGCTCACCAGGCCGCCCACCATGATAAACAGGCCCGCGAAGAACAGCAGCGTCTGCCACTCGACATCCGCGAAGATCTTGCGGGGTTCCAGTCGGGTGATGAGCACCAGCAGTCCCGCGCCCAGGAGAGCAACGATCGCCGGCTCGAGGTGCACGAGAGAATGCAGGATAAAGCCGGCGATCACGAGCGCCAATACACTGAGGGACTTGATCAGCAGTGGAACATCGCGGATCGCCTCCCGCTCATTGAGCGCCATCACCCGAGCGACCCGTGCCGGGTCGAAGCTCAGTTGCTTGCGGAACATGAGCCAGCAGAGGCCGACGAAGACCACGAGCAGGATGGCGATGATCGGCGCGACGTTGACCACGAAGTCGTTGAAGCTGAGACCACCCCGGCTGGCGATGATGATGTTCGGTGGATCTCCGATCAGCGTCGCGGCCCCACCGATGTTGCTGGACATCACTTCCGCAATGAGAAACGGAATCGGCGAGATGTTCAACCGATCACAGATCAGAAGCGTGACGGGGGCGATGAGCAACACGGTCGTCACATTGTCGAGAAACGCCGACAGCACCGCGGTGATGAGCACGAGCATGATCATGATGACGAACGGACGCCCCTTGGCACGTTTCGCCGCCCAGATCGCCAGGAACTCGAACACGCCCGATTGCTGCAGGATCCCAACGATGATCATCATGCCGAGGAGCAGGAAGATGACATTCCAGTCGATACCGCTCTCCTGGGAGAAGAAGATTCCCTTCTTATCCGTGGCGCCGATAATCACCATGAGGGCGGCACCGACGAGAGCGACGGTCACCCGCGGCACCTTTTCGGTCGCGATGAGGATGTAGGCACCGACGAACACCGTCAGTGCCAGAATGACCTGGATGCTCACTGGTCTGCCTGTGCCGAACCCGACGGTGCGCAGAAGGTGAGGATGGCATCCATCAGAGCCGACAGCGTCACGAACTGTGCGTCGTGCCCGCGGGACCCCTTGATGAGGGCGATCTGTGCACGGGCATTCGCCATGCGAGCGGCAACCTCGAGAATCGTGTCGTCGGCATCCACCCGCAGGAGTTCGTAGATGTGCACCCTGTCGTCGTCGATCAGCGCTCCGATGGTGCTCTGGCCCGCTTTGGCCCAGATCTCCTCGGTTGCCGCCTCGTCGAATACCCCGGCCAGAGCCATGTCATCCACGACGTAACCGGGAACCAACAGGCCGAGGACATCGATCGCAGAGACCACGGCCGAGGGAGCGCCCGATTCATCGGCGATCACGAGACCGGCGAGGTCATCCGCGGCGATAACTCGGGCGGCCTCCAATGCCGTCGTATTTCGCCCGACCATCGGGAGGCTGGTTTGAAGATCGGATGCTCGCATGGGGTCCCCTCAGATTCGGCAGCACACTTGCTGCGCCGACCAGACTTCCCTGCTCAACTCACACGAGCGTAACGTGTCACCGGTGAAGTGCCCGATGCGCGTCGAGTCGCGCGGTCACCGCACGGGTGGCGGCTCGTGCCAATCGGTGGGACGGCCGTTCGACGATGCGGTGGAATCCCGATGCCGCCACAAGCGCAAGCGGAACGGTCAGGATCGCAACGAGCCACCATCGATCGTCGCCGAGCAGAAAAGTAACGGTCGCCAGGATCGGCATATGCACAAGGTAGAGGCTGAAGGACACTTTTCCCAGCCACTGCGTGGGGCGAGACTCAAGTGCGGAACGGACCGGACGCACTACGATCGCCGCCAGCACCAGACCAGCGGCGCCGAGCACCGAAAGTTGCGAGAGCAGGATGCTCACGAAGCTACCCGAGGCGAAGACCGGACGCATCATCCACCCGCCGATGATCAGCAGGAGCGAGCCTGCCACGAGAGTTCCTCCCGCGAGGCGGGCGCGCGGCGCAAGGAGACGACGCTGGGTCCAGCGGCGAATCGAATCCAACCGCACAGCCATGAGCGTGCCGATGAAGAAGACCGGCAGGTAACGGAGTGCGTCCAGCCCATAGAGCACTCCGAGAGTGCTCGCCACAAATGCCGCCGCGATCGCGATCACCCAGCGCCGCGCCACAAGAACTGCCAGGGCCACGAAGAGTGGCAACAGCACCGAGAACGCAAGCTCCCACCGTAGCGACCAGAGCACATTGTTGATGTTGTACGACCCAGTGGTGAGACTGGCTTCGGTGGACAGCGACGCCCAGTCCACTGACGTGGCCTGCGCGGTGTCCATCCAGCTTCCTGGAGTTATGGAATGGTCGCTACGTGGTACCAGCCAGATGATTACCGTGCCCATGGTCAGTGACGCCCATGCCGGCAAATACAGTCGTGCCAGCCGGCCGCTGAGAAAGCCGGCCCAGGAGAATCCGCCCGGCTTCAGCGTCGGGAGCGCTACCACAAGGCCGCTCAACACGAAGAAGACAAGCACGGCTTCCGACCCGGCGCTCAGTAGTTTGAGCGGGGTCTGGGACAGCCACCAGAACACACTGAGTGTCCCTGTGCCACCCTCTCGACGAAGAACGGGCTCTGCGACGAGGTAAAGGTGATGGAATACCACGATCAGTGCGGCGACTCCGCGGAGTCCATCCAACGCAACAAGGCGAGTGACGGGTCTTTCGCCGACCTTGGCACGGACGTCGGCACCACGAAGCGGGGACACTGCGGTATCCACGGCGATTGCGCTGGAAATCATCCGGTCGAGCCTAAGGAAGCTTCCTGTGCAGATCGTCTGTGGCTGTGCAATTCACCTCCCTGCTCCACGCGGCAGTGGGCCTGAGACGAGTTCGACTGGTCGCCTCAGCATGAGCACATTGCGCTGCTGTTGTCGCTCCGAAGCTCTTCGTGCCGCCACACAATCAGGCTCCTTCCGCGCGGATGTCGCCCCGACGACGTCACCGCCGTCCTTCTCGGAGTATTCCTGTCAACGGCAGCCAACGACGCAGCTGCCCGATCATTCGTCCAGAAGTTCCGGTGGCGCTCAGGAAATCATTGCCAGGAAGTCGCGGCTCCCACATTCTTCGAACACCACTCAATAAGAGGCTCCACTGCCTTCCACGCTGCCCGGATCGTGGTCGGCGTCGCGTCCAGAGGAAGCCGTTTCACCGCCGCGTAGTGCTTCAGTCGCAGGAGCTCAATGGCGAGGTGATGGCGATCGAAGCCACGCGGAGCAGTTTTCAACGACGGCCCTGCTACCTCAAAACCGCTCCGCGTGAGCTCACTCAGAATGTCGCCGAGATGCTTTGCGACTACCGGCCGCCCATCGATTGCGTCGCGCGCCCTGGCTAGTTGGTCACGGCTAGGACCGTAAAGTCCGCCACCGACCTCGAGCCCGGTGGCACTCACGCTCAGGTACACCCCGCCAACCTCGCCTGCCGACATACTCGCGGTCGTCTTGTAGGGAGTCTTATCCGGGCTGAAGCGAACATCCCGATTGGGTCGCATCACTCGTCCCGAACCATAGGTGTCCTGCACCTCGCCCAGCAAATCTTCCAGAGGCTGTCGGATGCTCGCGAGATAGGCGTCACGGTGCGCTTCGAAAAAGATCCGCGTGTTGTCTTCCGCCAACCCCGCCAGGAAATCGCGTGCCGGTGATCCAAACCCAGTGAAATTCATAACCACGATCATCCGCTCAATTCATGTGACTGAGGCAGATCTCGCTGGCGGTCGCCATCTCATAGGCAAGTTGGGTATGCGCAGAGCAGTCCAGAAGTTGGCCAGGGAACAGTCTCTCCTCCGAAGATACGAATGTCATTGTGGCGGCTGGCCTAAACCCGGCGACGGGGGCAAGGGTGTAGCCGTTAATCATCACGTCGCCTGTGGCGCCAACAAATGTCAGGGGGCGATGCGGTGGTTGCAGTGCGGTGTGCCGGGTCAACCCTGTGGCGGCGGTATCACGGGGTATACCCCCGAAGGAGGGTCGACCGTTACCTCTTGTTCACCGCGGCGTCATGTGCGCCCGATTGACTCTTAAGCCGTGTTGCGTACCAACGTGACAGGAGGAGGAAAAGTGAAATACTCTAAAAAAATAGGGCTGGTCGGGGCTGTCGGCTTTGGGCTC
This sequence comes from Lacisediminihabitans sp., assembly GCA_046597035.1. Lineage (GTDB taxonomy): Bacteria > Actinomycetota > Actinomycetes > Actinomycetales > Microbacteriaceae > Lacisediminihabitans. The sequence goes on along the minus strand of JBKJLH010000114.1, from coordinate 12,816 downwards.
AGCGTGGTCGGATTAGCCGCGGCAACGCTACCGGCCACTGCACATAACGAATCCGGATCCGACGCGTTCCGTTTGAGCAACGTCGCGGCGAATGCCGCTTTCGGAGTCCAGCAGAACGTTCTCGCCGACGGCCTCACTGCAAGTCCTGTGGCCTATGGCCAGCTTCCGCTCGTCAACCCTCAGGGCGGGATAACCCATTATGGTTACGACACGTCGAATGGCGGTCCCCTCACTCAAAATCCGAAGGAGGCATTCAAGACCGAGCCCGACAAGAACGTCTACCTCGTCTTCGGCGGAAAGCACTACCTCTACCAGGGTCATGAAGGCGGCCCCGGCGGCTATGTGACTCGTATTAATCTCGATGAGCCCGAGGTGTCAAAAAGAGTGACACTCATCACCGCCATACGATCGGACGGCGCGCCGGTTCCGACATTCGACGGCATCACCTGGGATCCGTTCTCCCACCAACTGCTCCTGACCGCGGAGGCTTCCGCGCCCAAGGGCGGGGTGTTCGCCGTCGCGCTCGATGCGAATGGGGACGCAGTGGACGGTAAAATCACTCCACTGCCGGCTCTCGGATCGGGCGGTTACGAGGGCGTGCAAAACGACTCGGCTGGAAACGTCTGGCTGGTCGAAGACATTGGCGGGGCAGGAGCGTCCGGCGGTAAGAAGCCGAACAGTTACGTCTATCGATTTACCCCCGAGACACCGACAGATCTCTCCGCCGGAACCCTGGAGGCACTCCAGGTCAGTCGTCAGGACGGCAGTGCCGTTACCGCCGCGCAGCTGTCAGCGAACCCCTCGGACCGGTTCATCACGGACCTGCACACCTACGGTTCGTCGTTCTCAACGAAGTGGGTTCCAATCAGTCCCGGGGCCGACAACGGGTCGAGGGCTGCCGCCGCGACGGCCGGAGCCACGCCGTTCAAACGCCCTGAAAATGGTGTTTTCCGCCCCGGAACAAATTTTGGCGAGTTCTACTTCACCGAGACCGGCGACACGAACAAGAACAGCACCCTCCCGGGAGCTTTCGGTGGCGTCTTCAAGCTGGCCCAAAAGTCGCCATCGGCGAGTACCGGCACTTTGTCCCCGGCGTTCCTCGGCGATCTCGAGCACACCGGCCTGGACAACATCCAGTTCGCCTCGGAAGACCAACTTCTGGTCGTTGAGGACGCGGGAGATTCCCTTCACGCGCAACGCAACCTCCTCGACTCCGGCTATCTCCTCGACCTCGGCAAGAAGGCCACAAGCAAGAAGGCGCCAACCGTAGTGCGCTGGCTCGCGGAGGGGCGCGATGCTTCAGCGGCCTATGACCACTACACGAGCCCCGGCTTCAACGACGGCGATAACGAGATCACGGGCATCCACGTGTCCAACGGCGACCCATCGACCGCCGGCATCCTCGGTGCGCAGATCCCGACGCTCACCAACGGAGGCGACTGGCGCGCGTTCTGGACCCAGCAACACGGCGACAACATAACCTGGGAGATGAGCGTGACAGGCGCCAACGGCCACCACTGATCCCAGATCAGTGTCCTGGGGGCTGTGGTGCCGACGATCGGCACGGCAGCCCCCACCATTTGGCAGCTGAGGGTTCACCGGACTGTGCGCACGTCCCCTCGTACCAACTCGAACCAGTACCCGACCATTTATGCGGGCCTTTTCACCAGTTCGCGAAGAAGCAGGGGTGCGCCTGCTCGGACAGTGCCTGGGTTTGAAAGTAGGTATGGAGGGGATTTCGCGCCACCGCAGGCAAGCGACATCCGATGCTCGGCAAAAGAATCGCTCCGACCGATAATGAGAGTTCGTCACTAGAGCCCGTTAGTCGTCCCTGGCGGTGCCGTTTCGCCTATTCTCGCTGGTGCGCTGATCTTGGTTCAGTCATCACAAATCGATCCTCTGCAGGTCGACGCCCCGCAGACCATCCGCCTGTCGATAGTCCCCGCCGACAAGTTCCCCTCCTTCTTCTCCGGCACCACAGTCGGCCGCGACGTATCGGCCCAGAGGTTTCAGGAGTTCAAGGGTCTTCGCACAGTGGTCATTGTCGATTATGGCGAACGGAGATCATCGGTTGTTGACGCTTGTGGACGAACGACAACTCGCCATGCCTCACGGTGCCGAGAATCAAGTCTCCACCTGGAATCTAGCGGGCGGAGTCGGGTGCTCCATCGATCATGTTCCTCGGGTCTGCCTCGACGATGCCGACCGCGCTGACGGTGAAGGACATTACCTACGAAATGAGGGACTCCTCGATGGCGTCGAGCTGTGGGACATCCGCCTATTGCGCGAGATCCCCCACCATTTTGGCCGGCCCGCGGTCACCGGAAGGATCGGTAGGAAAACGGCGGTGTATTGTTCCAGAAACTGCCGGGCACAGTGCTGCGGGTCGGGCGACGCCAGGTCCAACTTTCTTGCCGCGTGGTCACGAACGCTTCGTCGTAAATGCTCGCCCCGTCCCAATCAGTGAGACGGGCTGGTCACTGCGCGGAAGTGGACATCCATCAGCCAGTTCAATCCGCCGAGGGTGAGCCGCTCGACCGTGCCGCCCAGCGTGACACCGGCACAGTTGAAACGCAGGGTCGTTTGCCGGTGTTCGGCCGCGAGTCGATCACCGTTGAACCAGGGGCGAAGGTCTAGTTCCTCATGATTCTGCCGTCGTGATGTCCTGGTTCACCGCGGTGAGACTGCTCTGGTTCAGGAAGTCCCCGACGACTGTGGCGAACTCCTTGGCCTGTTCGATCTGCGGCATGTGACCGGCCGCACGGAACACATAGGTTTGTGCCGCTGGGAGCGCTCGTGCTGCCGCATCGAAATGTGTGAACGGAAGCACCTGGTCGTGGTCGCCCCACACGATCAGCATCGGGATCGTGAGTCTGCGCACTTTGATAAGCAGTTCCGCGCGCCACTGTTCCCGCACACCTCTGAACGTGCCAAGCTCATTAGCCAGATCCAGCACCGTCACCGCATGAGGCGGGCGGTGGGAAAGCGCGAGATTGCGATCGATCCGATCCGCGGTGACGAACTCCTTGTTGTAGAAGATGCCGTCAACTGAGCGGGCGGAATTCTTCCTGCTCGGGCGCATCAGCACCACGCCGACCGGCTTGATAGCGAGGAGTCGAAGCACCATCGTTACCTCTGTGCCGAACCCTGCACTGTCGACCAGAACAAGGGAGCTCACGCGTCCCGGATGAGCGACCGCGAAGGTCATAGCAATAGCGCCGCCCAGTGAGTTGCCGATTACCGGCAGAGGTTCGGTCACCCCGACGAGATCGAGGAACTTCGGCAGTACTCCTGCGAGGCGCGCCATGGAGGCCGTCCCGGGAAGTCGATCCGAGTAGCCGAAACCGGGCAGGTCGAGGCTGTACAGGGTGTGATCCGCGGAAAGCCGATCGTGTTGCTCGCTCCAGTCCTCGAGGCTTTGCCCGATGCCGTGCAGTAATAGCATCGGGCTGCCCTCACCCGTCACTCGATAGCGAATCCGGCCGCCGTCGATGTGGAGCATCCCGGTTCCCTCCAGTTGCAGCGGATCGACGGCCGTCGGCCACGATTCGACTGCACTCGGCGCCACAGGCCTCGTGATGGCGCGGCCGAAAGTGACCTCGTCGGTGATGCGGCCGAGTCGCAGAAGTCGGAAGTCCCGCACGTAGTTCTGGTGCAGGCGCCACGGTGTCCTTGTGCCCTGACGAGGAAGTTCATTGATGCTTCGCTTTATATACCCGGATTGCAGGTCGATCAGCGAAACGAGATCGCCGGACCGGACCGAAGGATCCGCATGCGGCGTCACGATGTCCTGGTGGTGCCGGTCCATGTACCTGAGTACGCGGCCGATGTACCGCGCCACGAGGTCCGCTTTGAGTGTCCAGGACGCGTTGGTGTATCCGATGGTCATCGCAAAGTTAGGCACTCCGTCGAGCATCATGCCCTTGTAGGTGAGCGTGTCTGCGAGGGTTACGGGACTTCCGTCGACGGTGAGGGTCACACCCCCGATTGCAAGGATGTTGAGGCCGGTTGCGCTGACGATGATGTCCGCATCGAGTGTCTTGCCCGAGGCCAGTTGGATACCGGTCGGAGTGATCCGGTCGATACGGTCGGTGACAATTTCGACCTTCCCACGCTTGATCGCCTGATAGAGGTCCGCGTCCGGTGTCATGCACAGGCGTTCATCCCACGGGTTGTAGGAGGGCGACAGGTGGGTGTCGACATCAAAATCCTTCGGGAGCATCCGGATCGCCGCGTTCCGCAGCATCGATTTCATCTTCTCCGGATGCCGCCTACTCAGCCGATACACGAACATCGAATAGCCGATGTTTTTTACCCGAGCAATACCGTAGGCCAGTCGTGTCGGCAGGTACTTTCGCAGCATGTCCGCCACGCGGTCGGTCGATGCGATGGGCGCGATATAGGTGGGCGAACGCTGCAGCATCGTCACGTGGCTTGCCGTGCTGGCCATCGACGGCACGAGAGTCACCGCTGTCGCCCCACTCCCCACAACGACTACACGTTTGCCGTCGTAGTCGAGATCGACCGGCCACTGCTGCGGATGCACCAGCTGACCCTCGAAGCTGTCAGCACCCGCGAACACCGGGGTGAACCCCTCGTCATAGCGGTAATATCCCGAGCACACGAACAGGAAGGAGCAGGTGAAAGTCACGACCTCTTCCCCTGCGGTGTGGCCTGCACGGTATTCACCCTCGCCTGTGCGCACGGCAGTGACCGTCCAGTTCGCGGTCTCACTCGACCATGTCGCCGCGATCACGCGATGGTTCATTCGGATCTGTTCACCAAGGCCCTCATCCTTGACGGTTGCACGGATGTAGTCACGGATCGACGCCCCTGGGGCGATCGCCTTCGTATCGGTCCAGGGACGAAACGAATAGCCGAGGGTGAACATGTCCGAGTCTGATCGCACGCCGGGGTACCGGAATAGGTCCCACGTGCCACCGATTGCCGCGCGAGACTCCACAACTACGAAGGTCTTGTCCGGGCAGTCGCGCTTCAGGTGTGCTGCGGTGCCGATCCCACTGAGTCCGGCCCCGATGATCAGCACGTCTACGTGTTCTTCCATGCGTCGAACAGTACCAACTTGATGTCGGTTATTCCAACACACTGTCGGGTAAATATGATTGGGCTGTGGCAAGACGAGAACGGGGAAGCGCGAGGCCTTCCGGAGACGAGCGCCAGGATGCCATCCTCGCCACGGCCGAATCTCTCTTGGCCGACCGAATTCTTGGCGATATCTCCATCGATGACCTCTCTCGCGGAGCGGGAATATCGCGGCCCAGCTTCTACTCCTACTTCTCATCTAAAGATGAAGTCGTTATCGAACTCCTTGCCAGAGTCATCGAAGAAGTCGACCGCGCTCTCGCTGGACTCTCGGTCGAACCGTCCGCCGACCGGGCCGATCCCTGGCGAAAGTCGATCAGCGCGTTCGTCGAAGTGTTCACGAAACACGAAGCGGTCGCCGCCACCGCTATCTCCTCACGTCTCCACAATCCCCAGATTCAGGCATTGTGGGCGAAGTCGATGCAATCCTGGGTGGATCACACGACCAAAGCGATCGTGGCGGAGAGACGGCGGGGGGCCGCACCCGACGGCATCCCTGCAGCTGAGCTGGCTATCGCCCTTAACCTGATGAACGAGAGGGTGCTCTCTGCATCCTTCACCCGGGAGCAGCCAGCGATTGATCGATTATCCATGGTCGACGTACTGCTCGGGATCTGGATGCTCAGCATCTATGGACGCGGTACCCCCGAAGCGTGAATGGGCCCGAAGCTCGCCACCCCGATTGCGGCTCTCAGTAACGGGTCGATGATCGGCCGCGTGGGCGGTACCCTCATCGAAGTCCGGGCAATTCGCGGGCAGAATTCATCGCCGATCCGCATACGCGGTACGACGGCGCGAGCTGCAGCGTGGAGCAGACACCGCGGCTGCGCTCATCTACTTCTGGCCGGGCTTTCATCCAGAGCTAAAGTTGCTGGATGGAACTGCGTCAACTCGAACACTTCGTGACCGTCGCGGACGAGCGGCACTTCACCCGTGCTGCCGAATTGCTGCAGATCTCACAATCGGGGCTCTCTGCCTCTATCCGAGCGCTCGAAACAGAGCTCGGCATCCCTCTCTTCGTGCGCAGTACGCGACGCGTCGAGCTCACCGCGGCCGGCCAGGCACTGCTCGCCGACTCCATCCGGACCCTGGCCAGTGCCGCTGCCGCGCAGAACGCGGTCGCGGCGGTGCGTGGCCTCGTGCGCGGGCGCCTCACTGTTGGTGCCGAACCGTGCATCGGCGCGATCGACCTCCCCGCCGAACTCGGGCGATTTCGAGTCGCGAATCCCGGGGTCGAGGTACGTCTGCGCTACGAGGGTTCGATCGAACAGCTCGACAGCGTGGCGAGCGGGCTCCGGGATGTGGCCCTGGTCGTGGCGACCGGTCCCGCCCCACAGGGAGTGCGGCTACGCCGGGTGAGTTCGCAGAAGCTTGTGGTGCTGTGCCACCCGGATCATCCGTTCGCTGCACGGGGCGAAGTCGACATCGAGTCGCTCCAGCACCAGACGATGATCGGCTTCCAACCCGGGTGGGGCGCCCATGTCCTCGCTCGCCGAGCCTTTGCGGCGGCCGGATTCGACTACCGCACCTCGATGGAGGTCAACGACGTGCATCCCCTGCTCGACCTCGTCGGCTACAACCTCGGAGTCGCGATCGTGCCGGCGAGCTTCGCGGCGAAGCGTCCGGATACGCTCTGCGCAGTGGCGCTGCCCGACGGCATGCCTCAATGGACGGTCGCCGTCGCGGTGGCAGACGAACCGAGTCCGGCCGCCACCGCATTCCTCGATCAATTGTTCGAGGAGACCCCTCAGGCGGCGTCGAGCATCGAGAGCTCGTCTGAGGTCAGGGTGACCTCGGCGGCCTGAACCGAATTAGTGATGCTCTCCGGCCGGGACGCGCCAGGGATCGGGATCACGCCCGGCGACTTTGCCATCTCCCACGCGAGGCAGACCACCTGCGGGGTGATCCCGCGGTCGGCAGCCACGCGACCGAATGCCGCGAACCGGTCGCCGAGGGCACCCGCCGAGGAGATGCCACCGAGCGGACTCCACGGCAGGAACGCGATCCCGAGTTCGTCACACAGTGCGAGTTCGGGCTCGCTGCTCCGGAACGCCGGCGAGAACTGGTTCTGCACCGACGCAAGTCGACCACCGAGGATCTCCTGAGCGAGCCGGATCTGTTCCGGATTCGCGTTCGAGATGCCGGCCTGCCGGATCGTTCCGGCATCGAGCAGATCGCGAATCGCTCCGACGGAGTCCGCATAGGGCACCTCCGGGTCCGGGCGGTGGAACTGGTAGAGGCCGATTGCCTCGACGCCCAAACGCTTCAGCGACGCTTCCGCCGCCCGCTTCAAGTACTCGGGTCGGCCGTTCACCGTCCAGGAGCCGTCTCCGGGGCGGAAATGACCGCCCTTGGTCCCAATGAGCACGTCGGAGGCATCCCCGCCCCACGATCCGATCGCCGTGGCGAGCAGGGTCTCGTTGTGTCCGACGTCCGTGGCGGTCAGGTGGTAAGCATCCGCCGTGTCGAAGAAGGTCACCCCCAGGTCGAGAGCGGCATGGATAGTGGCGACGGAGCGGGCCTCGTCCGGGCGACCTTCGATCGACATGGGCATGGCGCCGAGGCCGATCGCGCTGACCTCGACGTCGCCGATGGTTCGTGTCTTCATATGTTTCGATTCTCTTTCTGGGGGAAGGATTATCACCAGGCGTAGTCTTCCGGCGCGGTCTTACGACCGGGGAAGATCTCGTCGAGTCGGGCGAGGGCGTCGGCGTCGAGAGTGACATCGAGCGCGCGAACTGCCGCATCCAACTGGTCCATCGTGCGCGGCCCGATGATCGGTGCCGTGACCGCCGGCTGGTGCAATAGCCAGGCGAGGCCGACATCACCCGGCTCCTGGCCGAGCTCATCGGCGAGGTCCTCGTACTGCTCGATCGCGTCGCGATGAGTCGCTAGCGTCTCAGCGGCGCGGCCCTCCAGACGGCGCTTACCGTCCCGCCCCTTGCGGACCACTCCCCCGAGAAGTCCGCCATGGAGCGGCGACCACGGAATGATCCCGAGGCCGTTGCCCACCGCCGAAGGGATCACCTCGAGCTCGATGTCGCGCGTGAGGAGGTTGTAGATCGATTGCTCACTCACCAGCCCGGTGAAGTTACGTCGGCGGGCCTCGGCCTGGGCCGTGGCGATGTGCCATCCCGCGAAGTTACTACTGCCGGCGTAGAGGATCTTGCCCTGCGCCACGGCCGTCTCCATCGCCTGCCAAATCTCATCCCACGGCGTGTCACGGTCGATGTGGTGAAACTGATACAGGTCGATATAGTCGGTCTGCAGCCGCGACAGGCTCGCGTCCAGCGCACGACGGATGTTGAGCGAGGACAGCTTGCCCTCGTTCGGCCAGTCGGTCATGTTGCCGTACAGCTTCGTCGCGAGCACGGTATGGTCGCGGCGGCCCTGCCCCTGCGCGAACCAGTTGCCGAGGATCGTCTCCGTCGCCCCCCGGCCGAGCTCGCCGCCGTACACGTTGGCAGTGTCGAAAAAGTTGATCCCTCGATCGCGTGCAGCATCCATGATCGCGAACGAATCGGACTCCGAGGTCTGCGGACCGAAGTTCATGGTGCCGAGGCACAGACGGGAGACCGTGAGGCCGGAGCGGCCGAGATGTGTGTATTCCATATTTCTACATTCCTCGCCTCGCGCCCACCTGTCCAACCGGAGATCCGGATGCCACTGAGTACTCGGGCTTCTCAATCAGGCACGATGTCGGGCAAGCGCGCCTCTCGAGCGACCGGTCGGGATCCCTCGAGCCCAAGCTGTGCATTCGAGATGGTCCCCATGGTCGAAGCTGACCGGGTTCGGTTCGTCTTCGATCACGACACCTCTCGCCTCGACGTGATGGCGAAGAAATCTTAAGCCACCGCGATGTATCCGCTCGAAATGTTTGGCGCGCCGACTTCACTGGGGGCTCGCATACTGCGGCGATGAAGCGACCGAGCGCTTCGTGTCGGCCCGACCCAGTCGATGTGCGTTGACCGTCCACGGCAAAAAGCGCCACACCCACTTCATGCGCTGCGTCATAGCCAAGCGCCTACCGGGTTGGCGCAGTTGTGAGATTTCGCATATCGACGGCGGACCGCTGAGCCGCGGTGAACGAGATCACGGCCATTGGTCACACCAATAATCGGGACGGTTGGATTGGGGAAAGATAACCCAGATGTCGGGAGCCCTTTTCCACCTCAGTCCTGGTCACAATGATTGGGCTGACCCGTCGTCGCTCGGTATCCTTCACCCACGAGCACGCTTCGTAGATCACGCTCAGTTCAGGGACTCCGATCCCCATGACGGCGTTGTCGTACGACGCAAGCCCGGGCGCGCCCCGCATTCGGGCTGCGAACGAATCGCCGACCAATTCGTAAACGGCTTATGGCCGCTGCTGCCACCTGCCTTTCCCCGCTGAGGCCCAGCCCCAGGCATGATGGCTGCCGCAGGGAGCGTCCCAGTCGACTTCGACCGCGCGCGTCGTCCACGCCACAGCCCGCGTGTGGACCGTGATGGCGATCTCACCGTAATGAACCCAAGCCTTCACCGGCAAAGGCTTCGGAGTTCGCGCCAGCGGAAAGTTGTTTAATTCGAGCTCGCTATCCCCAGGTCTATGAGGGCTTTTGTCTCGCATGACAACCTCATTGACATGTTTACCCATTCGGCGGTCGATCGCCGCTGCATAAAGTTTTTTCATGCCCACTCGCTCCCGTTCTTGGGGCGGGTCGGCCACGCGTTCCGATCATAGGGCTGGCTCCGGACACAGTGAAAGATTCACTTCTACGACGCCGCGGGGAGTCGCGGCCCATTCAGAATCTGTGGATGAACGGCTCGTGACCAGAGCAAGATCGTTGGCCAAGAAGATCTTGGCCGCGCTTTGCCGGCACCTTGCCTCTGCAACCGGGGTCGCGAGGGCGGCCACTACACAGCACTTCATCGCTGGGGTCGACCAGTCGATCGCGGCCACCCGGCTACTAACATCCGCGTAACTCATTCATCGACTCGACCGGATTCCACCCCTCGATGGCGCGCGATTCCTCCGGGGCTCGGATATCCCGATCTTGTGGTGTCACTCGTCGCATGTCACTTTGCGGCGTTGGTTGAAGCTGAAGAGCGGGGCTTACTTCCTTAAACTCTGCGAAGGACTGCTCGTGACTTCGATTGACGATCGTCCTCAGGAGCCCTTCGAGCAAGATACCCCGAGCGGCTCGGTGTTTCGAGCGGTCACCAGATCCGAAGCACTGCTGAGAGATTCGGTCACGAGTGTCTCGGCGCGGGACGCCACGCGATAATTCCTGACCCCATGGCGCGCAAGCCGCGAACCTAGGTTGACAGTACCTTCGCCATCTGCTAGGAGTAGGCGCAGGGTCTCCAGCTGGAGATACTCAAAGAGGAGGAATGAGGTGGCATCGAACCCTCGTCCGATACTGCAAAAACCGCAGTGCGAAGGGAGCTTGAGGGCGTCGGTGACAGTCATGACCTTCGTGTTCATTACCGAGGAGGACCGATGTCCAAGGGGACGTACGAACGCAATCCTGAGCACGACGAGGACAGAGGACAGGGCGATCCGATACCCGACGACGTCCTGGAAAGACAGGCCGAGGAACGCCTTGAGGAGATCCACCAATACCTCTCCGACCGGTACGTCCGCCGAGATGTGATCACGCGTACCCGGACGCCGGGCGGTATCGATATCGACTGGGTTCCGATCGAGTCCCAGTCCGGTGGTCGGTGCGCGTTTGATCCGCCGGAGGACGATAGCCCGGTCCGGTTAGAGCAGGGCGAGCGGCGAGCTGAGCTGATGACCTTCGAACTGGAGCGCCAGGGCGCTGAGAGGGGTCCGCGGGGGACGGTTCCGCTGCTCCACACGCCGATCGACCGGATCACGCCGACCGTCGGCCTCAATGACTGGCTGGCCAAAGGAGCCCGGGCCAACCGGGTGGCACCGGCCGGCAAGGCCGACGGGTACGAGGTGCCGGGCAAGGACGTGCACAAGCACGTCTACGCCACCCAGAACTCCACCTGCTACGGCGCGGACGGCAACATCAACGCCTGGGACCCTTATACGCAGTGGTCCGACGAGTTCTCGCTCGGCCAGCTGTGGCTGATCCGCGGCAGCGGGTCCGGTCAGCAGACGCTGGAGGTCGGTCACCAGGAATACCGCGACCTCTATGGAGACTGGCTGCCGCACCTCTTCCTGTTCTACACGACGAACGACTACACGTCGCAGGGCAACAACAAGGGCGGTTACAACACCGACGTCGACGGCTGGGTGCAGTACGCGAGCACGATCCACCCCGGCGCCCTGTCGTCGCCTTTGAGCCAATGGGGTGGAACGCAGTATGTGATGATGCTGAAAGTTCAGCTGTGGCGGGGCAACTGGTGGGTGAAGGTCAACGGGACCTGGATCGGGTACTACCCGGCTAGCCTGTACAACAGAAGCGGCCTCCGAGACCAGGCCGACCGGCTCGACTGGGGTGGCGAGGTCGTCGACTCCGATAACCACGCAGGCACGACCGACACTGACATGGGCAATGGACACTGGCCCTACGAGGGGTGGCAGCATTGCGCGTACATGAACAACCTGCAATATCAGTCCACGACTGGTGGCGCCATGACGGACTACAACGGAAGCGCGGCGTCAGAGTTCCCGGCCTGCTATGGCATCGAGTCGCACATGCGTAGTGGCGGCAGCTGGGGTTCATATTTCTGGTGGGGTGGCAGCGGGAGGAACGCGAATTGTCCGTAGGAAAGGAAGAGGTCATCGTGTCGCCGGTCGACGACGACTACGAATGCATCCCATTAGCGAGCTCGCCGGGGACGCCGCCGAGTCCGCCACCCGGCGGTGATGATGAACCGCCGGGTCCGCGCCTGTGCCCAGAGGGGTACGTCCCACGGCTCCGCCGCCGCAGCTACGACCTCGACGGCAAGGTGATCCGGTCGCATCGCCCAGCCGAACGCAATCCCGACCCCGACTTCGGGCGTTCACTGGACGACGTGTCTTAGCCTCAATGCCGTTCAGTTAGGTACATTGATGGCGAACTTCGCTTCTTGATGAAGTTGAGGCCGCCGGCGGCGATGTTCTCGCTTGGCGAGACATTTGGAGATCTTTTGTTTGATGACGCAGGGATTTCAACGTTTCCGGCGGGAAGGATTGAGGTGTTCCTGGAGCCTGCTGAGGGCTGCGATGAAGGAGACCCGGTCTGGGTCGCGTCCGGCGTGCACTGCAGTGTCGGTCATGAGGGCTCGGATGGCGTAATGGGAGCACCGGTGCCCCCAGATCTCCTGCAGGATCAGGTCGGGGGACTTGGACCGCAGCACAGCACGCTGCCCGCGTTGGTGGGTTTTCAAATCATCGAACGTGCCTTCAATCTCCCACCGTTATGAGTAGACGGTGGCGAGTTCCTCATCAACCACAACTGCCGTAAACACGCGAGTCAATGACCCCACCGACACCAAATCCGACAACCTACGGTCAGCGAACGGCTTTACCCAACCAGAACGAGCCGCACCCCGAAACAGCCGCAAACAGACTTAACTGAACGGCAGGAATACTAAACCCGCCCCGTTTTACTCCCCTGAATCCCCATATTTACGGTGCCCCTGGAGGGACTCGAACTCTAATTGTGTCCTAGATGTGGCCGCGATCTCGTACAAAAACCCTGGAATTACGGTGTTTTTGGATTACCACGGCAATACAGGTTGTGGTCCGATTTTCATCAAGTGTGGGCAAAATGT
>JBKJLH010000187.1:0-9364 GCA_046597035.1 Lacisediminihabitans sp. | reverse complement strand
CACGAGCTGCGGCGCCACATCGGCTATGTGATCCAGCAGATCGGGCTCTTCCCGCACATGACGATCGCCGAGAACATCGCGGTCGTGCCAAAACTGCTCGGCTGGAACAAGGGGAAGATCGGCGACCGAATCGATGAGCTTCTCACCACAGTGGAACTCGACCCGAAGCTTTTCGCGCACCGCTACCCCAAACAGCTTTCCGGTGGCCTACAGCAGCGGGTGGGCGTTGCGCGGGCACTTGCCGCCGACCCGCCGGTGATGCTTATGGATGAGCCATTCGGGGCGACCGACCCGATCACCCGTGAAAAACTCCAGGCCGAGTTCCTGCGATTGCAGGAGAGCCTCGGCAAGACGATCATCTTCGTCACCCACGACTTCGACGAGGCCGTGCGGCTCGGCGATCGAATAGCGGTACTCAGTGAGCGAAGCCAGATCGAGCAGTTCGACACTCCGGCCAACATCCTCGCCGCTCCCGCTAACGACTATGTGGCTTCCTTCATCGGTCACGGAGCGGCGATCAAACGCCTCACCCTCATCCCGGTGACCGAGGCGCGACTCGGCCCGACCAGCGAAACCTCCGGTGGCCCCATCACCGTGCGGGCCACCGACAGCCTGCGCGATGCTCTCGACTCACTCGTTCTCAGCGGGCTACCCGCGCTCACCGTGCTCGACTTCGACGGTGTAGCGATCGGCTCGATCAGTATGGAGCGGATCTCGGCTGTGCTCGGCGCGGAAGTTCCTCCCGCGCCAGCCAGCGTCCCACTGGTGCCGGAAAACCGACCATGACCGACACCTCCCTCCGAACCGGGTCGATCAGCAACGCGGACGGCACCGATCGCGAACGTTTCTTCACGCCCCGCCGCTTCATCACTCCGCTGATCGTGGTCGTGGTTCTCGTGGTGCTCGTGCTGTGGCTGTCGAGCATGCATCTCGACTCGATCGAGAAGCGCACCCTCAATATCGACTACATCATCAACCGCACGCGCGAGCACCTCGGACTCTCGCTCGTGGCATCCGCGCTCGTTGCCATTCTCGCCATCCCCACTGGAATCGCACTCAGTCGCACGAGGTCACGGGTTGTCCGCGGTATCGTGCTTTCAGTCGCGAACGTGGGCCAGGCGACTCCGGCAATCGGCGTGATCATCCTGCTGGCGATCGTCTGGCAGATCGGGTACACCACCGCCGTGGTCGCCCTCGTGATCTATTCGTTTCTGCCCGTTTTGCGCAACACTCTGATCGGGCTACAGCAGGTCGATGACAACGTGCGCGAATCCGCACGCGGCATGGGGATGACGCCCAACCAGGTGTTGTTCCGAGTTGAGTTGCCCCTCGCAGTGCCGGTGATTCTGGCCGGGCTGCGCACCTCGCTCGTCTTTGCTGTTGGCGTGGCGACGGTTGCGACCTTCATCAACGCGGGTGGCCTCGGCGACATGATCGTCAATGGCCTCAAGCTGCAGCGCTACCCCGTGCTCATCACGGGAGCCGTGCTCGTGGCCTGCATCGCGCTGCTCATCGACTGGGTGGCCGGCCTCGCAGAAGATCGACTACGCCCTCGCGGCACCTGACCGTTCCCTTTCCGTCATCCGACACAGCACCCCACACAGAAATCACAAGGAGAAGTAAATGAACAAACGCACCATTACCCTGATGGCGGTCGCCGCCGCAGGCGTTCTCGCACTCAGCGCCTGTTCCTCAGGTACCGGAAGCACGACACCGACGTCGGGCGCCGCAGCCAAGGGCGGCACGGAGCTGAAGGGCCTCACCGGCGTCATCGGGGCCAAGGACTTTGCGGAGCAGTACATCCTCGCCTACCTCACCAGCGACCTGCTCAACGCCCACGGTGCGGCGACATCGGCCAACATCAAGGTCGTCGGCTCGGCCAATGTGCGCGCGGCGCTCGAGAGTGACAATTTCATGGGCTACTGGGAGTACACCGGCACCTCATGGGTCACCTACAACAAGAACACTGTGCCGGTGAAGGGTGAGGCGGCCCAGTTCGCAGCAACCAAGGCGGCGGATGCCAAAAAGGGTATTGCCTGGCTCGACCCGGCTCCACTGAACAACACCTATGCGTTTGCGATCCGTTCGGATAAGGCGAAGTCGCTCGGCGTCACCTCGCTCAGCGACATCGCGAAGCTTCCGGTCAAGGAGCAGACCTTCTGCATCGAGAGCGAATTCTCCACTCGTGATGACGGCTGGCCCGGACTCAAGAAGGCCTACGGCATCACCGTTCCCGACTCAAACGTGAAGTTGCTTGACACGGGTGTGATTTACACCGAGACCAAAAAGGGCACGACCTGCAACTTCGGCGAGGTCTTCCAGACCGATGGTCGGATCAAGGCGCTCGACCTCACTGTCATGAAAGACGACAAGGAGTTCTTCCCCGTCTACCAGGGTGCCCTCACCCTGAAGCAGTCGACGCTCGACAAGTACCCGGCCATCGCCAAGGTGATGGCGTTGATGTCAGGAAAGCTCACCACTGCCCAGATGCAGACACTCAACGCGAAGGCTGATGTCGACGGGGACGACCCGAAGACCATCGCCCACGACTGGCTCGTGTCGCAAGGACTGATCTAAATGACCCAGGCCCTTCAAATCGGCGAGAGCTTTGTCGGCGACGGCGTCAATGCCGCTCATGTCAACACCGTTTTCGGCCACCGCGAGGGGCCGGCTGGGGTGGCCTGGGCTTCGGCCCTCGCCACCCCCAGCCAGGGGCATGTGCCCTTCGTCACGGTGCTGCGGCCTTCGCTGCCGGTGAAACCACTCACTCTGTTCGTGACCAAATCCGCTCCGGCGGGAGACGAACACGGTCTCCTCATCTGGGGTCCGGCGCAGGCTGGTATCGCCGCCGGCGTCGCAGATGCCCTCGCCGACGGCGTGATCTCCCGTGAAGAGGCCGACTCCCACGTGATAATCGCCGCCGTCTGGGTGAACCCCGGGGCGGATAACGCGGAAGCCGTCTTTGCCAATAACCGGCTTTCGGCGCGAACCGCGCTCGAGAACGGAGCGCTCTCGCTGCCGAATACGGATGACGTGATCGCGGCAAGAAATTCGCCGACCAACCCATTTTTTACCCCACGCTCCCAACCCGATCCACTGGCCAAGCCACTCGATTCCGAAAGTTCCGTATGAAGATCACAGCCATCCGCCTCACGCGAATGACGCTGCCGCTAGACCCCCCGTTCAACGCGGCCTGGGATCCCAACCCGAGGCGGGAGTTCCCCGCAACCCTCGTCACAGTGGAGACCGATGCGGGTGTCGTCGGCGTCGGCTCCGGCGACACGATGGACGGGTTCGACGCCTACGAACACCTTTTCCTCGGCACTGACCCGCTGCAGATCCTGAACCAGGTGCGGCGGATAGAGACCATAAACTTCCACGGCGGGCGGTACTGGCCCCTCGAAGCGGCGCTCTGGGACATCATCGGCCAGGTCGCCGGACTACCAGTGAGCGTGCTCTTCGGTGGCGCGCGCGACCGGCTGCCCGCATACGCATCCTGTGGCGAGCTGAAAGGACCAGAGGCTCGCGCCCACTCCGCCCTCGCCGCCAAGGCCCGCGGGTTCCGCGCCATGAAGATCCGCATCTCCCGCGACGACGTGGCCGGCGGTATCGCCGCCGTCCGTGCGACCCGGGAGGCGGTCGGCGACGACTTCGACCTGATGGTGGATCTCAATCAGATGTGGCGCATGAGCGGCGACATCGAGCCCGCACTGCCGCTCGCCCGCGTGCAGAAGATCGCCGAAGAGTTGCAGGAGCTCAATGTGCTGTGGCTCGAGGAGCCGCTGCCGCAGGCCGACGTGGTCGGCGCGCGCCGGGTTCGCTCCCAGACCGGCATCCAGATTGCCGGGGGCGAGATGGTGCGGAGCATGGCGGAACTGGCCGCGCTGATCGAAGCCGACGCGTACGACATCTACCAGCCGGATGTCGTGCTCGCGGTCGGCATGTATCGCGCACGGCAGGTTGCCGAGTCCGCCAACCTGCGCCACCGTCTCTTCACCCCGCATACCTGGAGCAACGGCCTCGGTCTCCTTGCCAACCTGCATGTGGCCGCGGGAGTGGATGCCGGGCCGTACCTCGAGTTCCCGTACGACCCGCCGGGCTGGACGCCGGAACGGCGTGACTTCTTTCTCGAGCCGATCGATATCGATGACCGCGGCTGTCTCGTCGTGCCATCGACTCCGGGCCTCGGTGCCATGATCAACTGGGATGCAGTAGAGAGGTTCACCGTATGACCGACTGGGCAGCCCGCGCGGCCGCGCTCACCCCCGAGACCCGCCTCTTCATCGACGGCGAGTTCCGGCCGGCTCTCGATGGCGCGACATTCGATACGATCGCCCCGCGCGACGGCAGCCTGATCGCCGCCGTCAGTGCGGCCGGCGCAGCGGATATCGACCTCGCCGTCAGCGCCGCCAGTCGCGCTTTCGAGTCGGGCGTCTGGTCTCGCGCCGACCGCCGCGAGCGAGCCCGCGTCCTGCTGCGGCTCAGCGAGCTCATGCTCGAGGACCTCGACACTCTCGCGCTTCTCGAATCGCTGGACTCCGGGCATCCCATCGGCGATGCCCGCGCTGTGGACGTGCCGAACGCGGCCCGCACGATGCGCTGGTACGCCGAGGCGATCGACAAGATTTACGACGAGATCGCCCCTGGGCCGGAGAGTGCCCTCGCGCTGGTCACCCGGGAGCCACTCGGCGTGATCGGGGCAGTCGTACCCTGGAACTATCCGCTCATCATCACCGCTTGGAAGATCGCCCCGGCACTCGCTGCGGGAAATTCCGTGGTGTTGAAGCCTGCCGAACTCACGAGCCTTTCTGCGCTGCGTCTCGCCGAGCTCGGAGCCCGCGCCGGACTTCCCGCCGGAGTACTGAACGTGGTGCCTGGGCTCGGTGCGGTCGCCGGTGAAGCTCTGGGACGGCATCCACTCGTCGACAAGGTCACCTTCACCGGTTCTCCGTCGGTCGGTCGCCGGTTTCTCAGCTATGCAGGCGAGTCGAACGGCAAGCAGGTCGCACTCGAACTCGGCGGTAAGTCACCGCAGGTGGTTCTGGCGGATGTCGAGGACATTGCCGCCTGCGCCTCGGCTGTCGCATGGGGTATCTTCTACAACGCCGGGCAGACCTGCCACGGTGGCAGCCGCCTCATCGTGGACGAGCGCGTGCACGACGAAGTCGTCGCCAGCGTGATCGCGGTCGGGGAATCGCTCGTGCTCGGGGATCCGCTCGAGGAATCCACCCAGATCGGCGCGATTGCCAGTGCGGTGCAGCTTGATCGGGTGCTCGGCTACATCGACGTCGCCCGGGAGGAAGGAATCACTGTTCACGGCGGGAGTAGGGTGCGCCCCGACGGACTTGCCGGGGGGTTCTACACGGAGCCGACGGTCTTCACCGGAGTCGACAACGCCGGGCGCATCGGTCAGGAAGAGATCTTCGGACCGGCCCTTTCGGTTTCTGCTGTGCGTGGGGCAGCGGATGCCGTGCGCGTCGCCAACGACAGCGCCTATGGTCTCGCGGCCAGCGTCTGGACGAGGAATGTCACAACGGCCCATAGGGTGGCCCGCGAATTACGTGCCGGCACGGTTTGGATCAACACCTATGACGTCGCTGACGTCATCACGCCGTTCGGCGGGTTCAAGAGCTCGGGCAGCGGACGTGACCGCTCGCTTCACGCCTTCGATTCCTACACGGCACTGAAAACCACCTGGATCAACCTGGGCAATTCGCCCCTGACCAACGAATGAGAACGCACGAACACATGAGCACCACTTCGCCGACGCGCGTCGGCTTCATTGGCCTTGGCAATATGGGCTCCGGAATGACCCGCAATCTGCAGAAAGCGGGGTTCGACCTGGTCGTCACCGACATCCGCAGGGAATCCGCCGATCAACTGGTGGCGGATGGCGCGGAGTGGGCCGCCACCGCGGCCGAGGTCGCTGCGGCAACCGACGTGGTGATCACCATGCTGCCGACACCCCGGCACGTGGAAACTGTCGTCAACGGGCCGGCGGGGATCCTCGCCGGGATCGCCGACGGTGGCACATGGGTAGACATGTCCACCTCGGTGCCGGAAGTGGCGCAGCGCGTACGGGCCGAAAATCCGCAGCGCAACCTGCGCATCCTCGACGCCCCGGTGAGCGGTATGTCCACCGGCGCTGCCAACGGCATGCTGCAGATCTTCGTTGGAGGAGAAGAGGTGGATGTCGCGCGGCTCCGCCCGGTGTTCGAAGCGATGGGCGATCCCGAACGCATCCTTCACGTCGGGGCAGCCGGGGCGGGATACACCGTCAAACTCATGATCAATCAGCTCTGGTTCTCCCATCTCGTGGCAACCGCAGAGGTGCTCGCCATTGGGGTGAAGGCGGGCGTCGACCTCGGTGTTCTGCGTAGTTCACTCATCGCGAGCCCGGCCAACAGCAACTTCGTCGAAAACGACGTGCTCTCGATCCTCGACCACGGCGACTATGACGAGGGCTTCGCGATTGCACTCGCCTGCAAGGATCTCGGTCTCTCGATCGACCTTGCCCGATCGGTCGGAGCACCCTCGGAACTCAGCGCGCTGGTGGAGCAGATCTACCGCCGCGCCCGCGCCCAATACGGCGACCTCGCCGGTGAAATGACGCCGGTCAAGCTCTATGAGGACCTCATTGGTGTCGACCTCCGACTCGAGAAGGTGCCCGTATGAGCGACCTCGCTGTCACCGGACTCGCACCACTTCCGCGGTCGCTCGACGATATCCACCTCACTCTCGATCCGAAGCCGATCGCGCACTTCGGGCGCGGAACTGTCGCGCAGGTGGGCGCGATCACGGCAGCGACGGGGGCAACGACAGTACTTGTCGTCACCGATCCGTTCCTTGCGACTTCCCCGGTAGTCGCCCTCGTCCGTTCCTCGCTCGAACGGGCTGGCCTCGCCGTGAGTGTCTACGGGGGAGTGACTCCGAATCCGACGACCACCTGTGTCGACGAGGGAAGCGACCTCGCTACAACCATCGGTGCCGGTGCGATCGTCGCCGTCGGCGGTGGTTCGTCGATGGATGCCGCAAAGGGAATATCTCTCGGGGCGGTGAATACCCAGCGCGGAATCGGGCTCGACTACACGAGTACCTTCGCCCACCCGGCGCTCCCGATAATCGCCATCCCCACGACCGCCGGCACTGGCGCGGAGGTGAATGCCTTTGGAGTGATCACCGATGTGGAGAGCCACCGCAAGTTCTATGTCGGTCACGACAGCGCCTTGGCCCGCGCAGCGATCCTCGATCCCGACCTCACCGTCGGACTGCCCGCGAGCGCCACTGCCGCGACGGGCATGGACGCCCTGACGCACGCGCTGGAGTCCTACCTGTCGGTACGAGCGAACCCGTACAGCGACGGTATTGCCCTCCAGGTGATCTCGACCGTTGCGTCTTTTCTGCCCCGAGCGGTGGCGGATGGCTCGGACATCGAAGCTCGCGCCGAACTGCTGCTCGCCAGCCACATTGCCGGTGTCGGGTTCTCCCACACGGGACTCGGCCTGGTGCACGGCATCGCACATCCGCTCGGAGGCCAGTTCAACATTCCTCACGGGCTCGCTCTCTGCATCGTGATCGAGGCTGTGCTGCGGTTCAACCTTGCGGCGCGTCAGGAGCGGATCGCCCGCGTGGCCTTCGCCCTCGGGGTCGGCAACACCGCTGCATCCCAGCGGGAGAATGCCGAGTCGGCCATCTCGGAAATAGCGGCGCTTGCCACCCGGGTGGGAATGACTGGTCCGCTGTCACAATTCGGCGTCACACTCGAGGCATTGCCGTCGCTGGCGGCGGACACTCTCGCCGACTCCGTCACCATCAACAACCCGATTCAGCCGACCGTCGACGAGGTCATTCTCATTCTCAAGGAGTCCCTGTGAGCAGCACACCGGCCATAACACCTGCTATCGAGGCCGATCTTCTCAGCCGAATCCCCACCGGCCTCTTTGTCGGGGGCGAATTCCGCGCGGCGAGTGATGGTGGCACCTTCGATGTACACGATCCGTCCACCGGACGGGTGCTGCTGAGCATCGCGGATGCCACCCCGGCTGACGGTGCGGCAGCACTCGCCGCGGCCGATCAGGCCCAGCGCGGCTGGGCTCGCACTGCGCCGCGGGTGCGTGCCGAGATCCTGCGCACGGCCTTCGAGTTGCTCACTGCCCGGGCCGACGATTTCGCGCTGCTGATGACGCTCGAGATGGGTAAGCCGCTGGCCGAAGCCCGCGGCGAGGTAGCTTACGGAGCCGAGTTTCTCCGCTGGTTCTCGGAGGAGACCGCTCGCATCTCGGGTCGGTTCGCGACGGCACCGGATGGCAGCAGCCGACTGCTGGTGACCCGCCGGGCGGTCGGCCCGTGCCTGTTCATCACCCCGTGGAACTTTCCCCTCGCGATGGCCACCCGCAAGATCGCTCCGGCGATCGCCGCCGGCTGCACGATGGTGCTCAAGCCTGCGGCCCTCACCCCACTCACCGCTCTGTTCCTCGCGCAGCTGCTTCAGGAAGCCGGGCTTCCGGCCGGTGTGCTCAACGTGGTGCAGACCTCCCGGGCCGGGGCGGTCACCGCTCCGCTCATAAAGGATTCCCGCTTGCGCAAGCTGTCGTTCACCGGGTCGACCGAGGTCGGTCGTCGACTGATCGCGGATGCCGCGCAGCAGGTGCTGCGCGTCTCGATGGAGCTCGGCGGCAATGCGCCGTTCCTCGTGTTCGCGGACGCCGACATCGACCGGGCTGTCGATGGGGCCCTGATCGCCAAGATGCGCAACGGAGGTGAGGCGTGCACCGCGGCCAACCGGTTCCTGGTGCAGGAGTCTGTCGCTGCGGAATTCACCGCCAAGCTGATCGAGCGGATGCGCGCCCACACCGTCGCTCGCGGCACCGAACCGCAGTCGAAGATTGGTCCACTAGTGGACGAGAGCACGCGGCAAAAGGTGCACGAGCTCGTCACATCATCCATCGAGTCCGGGGCCACCCTCGCTCTCGGCGGATCTGCAGTCGATGGGCCGGGCTACTTCTACCAGCCGACCGTGCTCACCGATGTGCCGCCGCACGCACGCATCCTGCACGAGGAGGTGTTCGGTCCGGTCGCGCCGATTTCCACCTTTGCGACCGAGAGCGAGGCTATTCGACTCGCCAATGACACGGAGTACGGGCTCGTGGCCTACGCGTACACGCGGGATCTCAATCGCGGCCTGCGCCTGGCGGAGGAACTCGAGGTCGGCATGCTGGGTATCAACACCGGCATCGTGTCCAACCCGGCGGCGCCATTCGGCGGAGTGAAGCAGTCCGGACTCGGGCGAGAGGGTGGCTTCGAGGGCATCGACGAGTATCTCGAAACACGGTATGTGGGAATCGCGGATCCCTTCGCCGACGCC
>JBKJLH010000118.1:0-20240 GCA_046597035.1 Lacisediminihabitans sp. | reverse complement strand
TCGAGACTGAGCCGGTCGAGACTGAGCCGGTCGAGACTGAGCCGGACGAGTAGCGAGCGCCAGCGAGCGTGTCGAGACCCAGAACCCCCGGTCTCGACACGGGCGCCAGAGCGCCCTACTCGACCAGCAGAGCTCGCCGGTCGAGTAGCGAGCGCCAGCGAGCATGTCGAGACCACCGCATCCGCTCTTTCATCATGGCGGGGGACGCACGCGCCGTCGGTGCTCGCTAGCGTGGAGACATGACCGCCGCGACGATCGACACCCCAGACCCGGACTGGACTCGCGCCGGATCCACCCCTGCCGACTATCGCCTCGACGCCATCGTCGCCGGAGTGCTGCTCCTCGGCACCGCAGCGAGCACCGTGCTCTATAGCGACGCCGGCCTGTACCCCGACCCCGCCCCGCTCTGGCTGATCGCCATCTACGTCGTGCTGATCAGCGCGCCTCTCGCGGTCCGACGCCGCTGGCCGGAGGCAGTCGCTATCGTGCTGTCATTGGTGTTCGCGGCGTCACAGATACTTCGAGTACCCGAACTCCTGTTCTGCAACATCACCCTCTTCGCCGCGATCTATTCCGTTGGCGCCTGGGGCGGGAACCGTCTGCGAGCGCGAGTCGTGCGCGCGCTAATCGTGCTCGGGATGTTCGCATGGCTGTTTGGCGCGCTGGTCTCGCGCGCGGGATCCGCCGGTGCGGGATTCGCCGCCATCGGACTCATCCAGATTCTCACGAACCTGCTCTACTTCGGTGCGGCTTGGTTCTTCGGCGATCGCGCCTGGCGTGATGCCCGTGCCCGTGCGTCCCTGGAGAACCGCACGCGGGAGCTCGCCGAACAGCGCGAACTCAACTCCCACCGCGCCGTCACGCAGGAACGCCTGCGCATCGCTCGCGACCTCCACGATGTCGTCGCCCACCACGTCTCGGTAATCGGGGTGCAAGCGGGGGCGGCACGACGCATCCTCGATTCAAATCGAGACCAGGTGGTCGCTTCGCTCCAATCGATCGAAGCCAACTCGCGGATGGCAGTGATCGAGTTGCAGCGGATGCTCGGCACACTGCGAGATGAGGATGCGAGCACCTCGTCATCCGAGACCACCTCCGTCAGCGGTCCAACGACGTTGGGCATTCCCCAGCTGGAGCACCTCGTAGCCGAGACCGGAAAGTCCGGTCTCGCAGTGCGCTTCAGCACTGTCGGAGAACAGCGAGACGTGGCATCCACCACAGGAATGATCGTCTATCGCATCGCGCAGGAAGCACTGACGAACACGCTCAAGCACGCGGGAGTGACCTCCACAGCGGATGTGCGGCTGCGCTATCTCACCGCCTCGGTGGAGATCGAAATAAGCGACTCCGGCGGATCCACCCACTCGCGGCAGGCCGCCGGCGCCGGACTTGGCCACGTGGGCATCCGTGAGCGCGTGGACGCCGTCGGCGGCACGGTGCAGATCGGCCCGACCGCGCGCGGCGGCTACCTGGTGCGAGCGACACTGCCGTCTGCCGACGATAAGGCGGGCGCTGTCGGTGCCGATCGACCCACGTCGGTTTCGGTACGACGGTGAGTGACATCCGAGTTCTGCTTGTCGATGATCAAGACCTGGTGCGCGCCGGATTCGCCGTCATTCTCGGTAGCGAGCCCGGTATCGTCGTGGTCGGCGAAGCCCGAGACGGCCGGGAGGCGGTGGCCCGAGCCGTGGAGCTCGAGCCCGACATCATCTGCATGGACGTGCAAATGCCCATCATGGACGGTCTCGAGGCCGCGCGGCTGATCTGCCGCGAGCGACCGGGTACGGGCATCCTGATGCTCACCACCTTTGATCGAGACGACTATCTCTTCAGTGCGCTCCAAGCCGGGGCGAGCGGATTCCTGCTGAAGAACTCCACCCCAGAGCAGTTGATCGAGGCAGTGCAGGTACTCGCGCGCGGCGACGCCCTGCTCTCGTCCGACGTCACGCGCCGGGTCATCGAGCGCAGCCTCGCGAACGCGGATGCCCCCATCCCGAGCCCGGCTCTCGACGAATTGAGCGCGCGCGAGCACGAGGTACTCGATCTGCTCGCCCGCGGTCTCACGAACTCGGAGATCGCAACGGAACTGTTCGTCGGCGAGGCGACGGTCAAGTCTCACGTATCGAAGGTGCTGCAAAAACTCGAGTTGCGGGATCGCGTGCAGGCAGTCGTGTTTGCCTACGAACACGGCGTCGTGGTGCCGCGCGCCGAATAGCCCCACGCACCGGCTACGACCGACGGATGCGGCGACGAGGGCGTGCGCGAAAGCCCGGCGGCTCCCCCCTTCGGGACGGAGCGACATTCCCACCGCGAGGGGGATGCCTCGGCACCCGCCACCTCATACGGTTAAGAGCACACGAGACAGGAGAACGATGCTGCAGGTCGACAGGGTTACTAAGACATACGGCGGCCGCACCGCGCTGAGCGACGTGAGCTTCGGAGTCGGCGAGGGCCGCGTTACCGGCTTCGTCGGAGCAAACGGTGCGGGTAAGACAACAGCAATGCGCATCATTCTCGGGGTGTTGTCCGCCGACTCCGGTGAGGTCAGCCTCGGCGGAGCCACACTGACCGCCGCTGACCGCCGCATTTTCGGCTATATGCCAGAAGAGCGCGGCCTCTATCCCAAGATGAAGGTGGCGGAACAGATCACCTACTTCGGTCGACTGCACGGCATGACCGCCCGCGATGCCAGGGTGAGCACGACCAGCCTGCTCGATCGTCTCGAACTGGCTGCCCGCGCGAACGACACCGTCGACAGCCTCTCCCTCGGCAACCAGCAGCGCGCCCAAATCGCGGCGGCCCTGGTGCACAAACCCGAGGTGCTCGTACTCGACGAACCGTTCTCCGGGCTCGATCCGCTCGGAGTGGATTCCGTGCTCACCGTGTTGCGGGATGCCGCATCCGACGGCGCGCCCGTACTGTTCTCGAGCCACCAGCTCGATCTCGTCGAGCGTCTCTGCGATGATCTCGTGATCATCGCCAACGGCGAAATCCGCGCGAGTGGGTCGCGCGAGCAGCTCCAGCGTGAATATGGTGAGAATCGTTACGAACTCGACGTCGACGGAGACCTCGGCTGGCTGCGATCAGCGGCGGGCATCACCGTCGTCGACTTCGATGGCGGTCACGCTCTCTTCGAAGCAGCGGACGCCGCAGCCGCCCAGTCTGTGCTCACGCGCGCTGTCGCCGACGGCACCGTACACAGTTTCGCCCCACAGCATCCATCCCTTGCCCAGATCTTCCGGGAGGTCATCCAGTGAGTACCGTCGCCCCCACCTTTCTGCAGAGCACGCTGCTCGTGTCGAACCGTGAAATCACGATGCGGCTACGGAGCAAAGCCTTTCGTATCTCCACGGGCATTCTGCTTCTCGGGGTGTTGGCGTCGATTGTGGTCGGAAGCATCGTGAGCGCCAATGCGGAGCCGACGAAGGTGGCCGTGCAGCGCTCGGTGATCAACGCTCTCCCCGAACTTCGGCAGTTCGCGGTGACGGATGTCAACACTCGCGTCGAAGCCGAGAGGCTGGTGCGCTCGGGCGTTGTCGAAGCAGCCATAGTGTCGAACTCGACAGTCTCAAAGCTCGGCATCACCGTCATCGGACTCCACTCCTCGCCGGCTGCGGTGGTCGCGGCCGTAAGTGTCGCTCCAGACGTGACGCTCCTCGATGCCCCGAAGAAGAATCCGTTGCTCATCTATCTGGTCTCACTAGGATTCGGGCTCGTGTTCTTCCTGTCAGCGGTGACCTTCGGATCGACCATCGCCCAGAGCGTCGTTGAGGAGAAGGCCACGCGTGTGGTGGAGATCCTCATGTCCGCGATCCCGGTTCGCACGCTGCTCGCCGGAAAGGTTCTCGGCAACAGCATCCTCGCTTTCGGCCAGATCGCCCTTATCGCGATTCTTTCCGGGGTGGGCCTGCTGGTCACCGGGCAATCCACCCTGCTCGGCACTCTCGGCCCGTCGATCCTCTGGTTCGTGGTGTTCTTCGCCTTCGGGTTCGTGCTCCTTGCATCGCTCTTCGCCGCCGCCGCATCCCTCGTGTCCCGGCAGGAAGATATGGCCTCGGTCACCTCACCGGTCACGATGCTCGTGATGGTGCCGTACTTACTGGTGATCCTTTTCAACGACAATCCGATCGTGCTCGGCATAATGTCCTATGTTCCGTTCTCTGCGCCGGTCGGCATGCCGATGCGAATCTTCCTCGGCACTGCAGAGTGGTGGGAGCCGCTGCTCTCGCTGGCGATCTTGCTGGTGTCGACCGCCCTCGTGATCGTGATCGGCTCGCGCATCTACGAGAACTCGCTGCTGCGCATGGGCGGCCGGGTGAAACTGCGGGAGGCACTGGCCCGCTGACCGGCGGGGAATTTCGGGTCGCACTCCTTTCGGAATGCAGGTTCTCGCGAATGCGGGCGATTGCGGACACTCCGGGCTGGCACGCCGACCCAGAGTGTCCGCAGAGGCCCCGCATAACGCGTCGCACCGTTCCACTGACCGGGGGGTCGCACAACCCACTGGTGGCAGACTGGAGCAATGACCTCGCTCCATGACACGAACTACCGCGGCTTCGCCTCTGACAACTATGCGGGGGCCCACCCCGAGGTGCTCGCTGCCATCGCCGACGCCAACGGCGGCCACCAGATCGCCTACGGAGAGGATGTCTACACGGCCCGCCTCCAGGAGGTCATCAAGGAACACTTCGGCGGGCAGGCGGAGGCCTTCCCTGTCTTCAACGGAACGGGATCGAATGTCACCGCGCTGACATCCGTGCTCCCCCGCTGGGGTGCGGTGATCGCCACCTCGACAGCGCACATCCACACGGATGAGAATGGCGCCCCCGAGCGCATCAGCGGCCTCAAGCTGCTCACTGTTCCGACGCCTGACGGCAAGCTCACTCCCGCGCTGATCGACCGGGAAGCCTGGGGTTGGGGCGATGAGCACCGCGCGCAGCCACTTGCCGTGAGTATCACCCAGACCACCGAGCTCGGCACGCTCTATTCGATCGAGGAGGTGCGCGCAATCGCCGACCACGTGCATTCCACAGGCATGGTGCTGCACATGGACGGCGCGCGCATCTCGAACGCAGCGGCGGCGCTGCACGTGCCGCTCCGCGATTTCACCACCGATGCCGGTGTCGACATCCTGAGCTTCGGCGGCACCAAGAACGGCCTGCTCTACGGCGAGGCGATCGTGGTCTTGAACCCGGATGTCTCGGACGGGCTCATCTTCCTCCGAAAGCTCAACATGCAGCTCGCCTCGAAAATGCGCTTCGTGTCTGCCCAGCTCGTCGCCCTGCTCAGTGACGACCTCTACCGTCGCTCTGCGAATCACGCCAACGTGATGGCCGCCCACCTGCGCCGCTCGCTCGAGGATGCGATCGCCGACGGTCGCGTGAGCAACCTGTCGTTCAGTCAGGAGACCAAGGCGAACGCCGTTTTCGCCCTGCTTCCCAACGCGTCATCCGACCGGCTCAGGGAGAAGTTCCGCTTCTATGACTGGGACCGTGCTGCAAACGAGGTGCGCTGGATGACCGCGTTTGACACCACGGAGGCCGACGTGGATGCGTTCGTCGCCGCGATCGTGGAGGAGATGGGCGCGTAGCGCGCCGCGCACCATTGCGAAAGTGAACTGCTACGGGCGCAGGAGCACCTTTATCGCGCGGCGGTCATCCATCGCGTCGTAGGCCGCAGCAACCTCCGCGAGCGGCAGTTCCAGGTCGAAGACTCGGCCGGGAGTAATGGCACCCGAAAGCACCTCTGGCAGCAGCTCCTCGATGTAGTTGCGCACTGGCGCGACCCCGCCTGCGACACCGACGTTGGTACCGAACAGCGAACGGATCGGCAACTCGGACCCTCCGTTTGGCACCCCGACATAGCCGATTCGCCCACCCGGGCGAGCAGAGCGGATCGCCTGGTCCATCGATTCTTTTGTGCCGACGCACTCGAGAACCCGGTCGGCTCCGACGTCACCGAGCAGCTCTTTGACGCGGGTGACGCCTTCGTCGCCGCGTTCCTCGACGATGTCCGTCGCACCGAACTCCATCGCAAGCGCCTGCCGATCGGCATGGCGCGACATGGCGATAATGCGAGTGGCTCCGAGCCGCTTGGCCGCGATGATCGCGCACAGGCCGACCGCGCCGTCTCCGACCACCACGACGGAGTCGCCGGTCGTGACTCCGGCAGAGAAGGCCGCGTGATGCCCGGTACCCATGACGTCAGCGAGGGCGAGTAGCCCGGGGACCTGCTCGGGACTTGGCTGGTCCGGCGTCGCCACGAGGGTGCCATCGGCGTTCGGCACGCGCACCAATTCGCCCTGGGCACCATCCACGAAGTTACCGTTGCGGTCATCCGCTCCCCACCAGCCGCCGGCGAGGCACGAGGTGCTCACGCCGTTCAGGCAGTTCACGCAGGTCATATCGCAGTGGTAGAACGGCGCAATCACGAAGTCACCGACACGAATCTTCGACACCGCGTCACCGATCTCCGTGACGATGCCGACGAACTCGTGACCGATGCGGTGCGGATGTTTGGTGGGGGTGACGCCGCGGTAGGGCCAGAGGTCCGATCCGCAGACGCAGGCCGCGACGACCTTGACGATGGCATCGGTGACGGTAAGGAGCTGGGGATCGGACACTGCTTCGAGGCGGATGTCCCGCTCGCCATGGATCAGGGTTGCACGCATAGCTCTAGTTTATTTCACTGCGCCGCAGCTTCTGACCGCGGTCACCGCCCGAGCGCAGCGATGATGGCGGTTCCGATCGGTGAGCTGAGCGTGCGGGTCCACGTGACAGTGAGGTGGTCCTTGTCACGATAGACGTTCGCGCCACCCACGACGCTGAAACAGGTCTTCTCGTCACAGTACTTGTTTGTGAAATCGAGCAGGGATGCCCCGCTCGCCGCGGCCGCGACCGCGATCGGATCCGTCGCCGCGAGCACATCCTTCCGCGGCTCGGTGCAATCCTTCGGCGAGTTGAGGCGCAGGCACTTGTTCGGATCGCTGAGAAAATCGGGGTTGTCGGCGAGGGCGACGATGTGCGCACCCTTGGCTTGCTTCCACGCCTCGGAGAATCCGGCGGCGATCGCGGCGTCTCCGCCTGTCGTCACGTAGGGAGTCTTGCGCAACGCAGTGACGAAGATCGCGTCGTAGGCCGGCTGTTTTGCGAGCGTCGCCCTGAGGTTGCCAAGCCATTGGTGGCACGAGTCAGTGAAGGCGAGGCTCGGCCCGCCGATCGGGGTGGTGTTCCAGGGGCAGGCACCCTTGAGATAGGTCGTGAGGGCCCAGCCGTTCTTGTTCGCCAGCGTGATCATCGTCTCGATGTACTGGTAAGCGTGGCTGTCTCCGATGAGGGCGACCCTGGGAGCGCCATCCGTTTTCGAACCGAAGGTGCAGGCTGTGACCGCCGACTCGTTCAGCTGCACGAAGCACTCGTCGTGACCCGGCTTGTCGGCATTACCGAAACCGGCGCTCGGGATCACTGCGCTCGCGAGCTTCGGATTCTGGCAGCGAGCGGATGCCTCAGCGCCGAAGCACGCGGGCGGATTCGCGCTGATCGCGGTGAGCTCTGCCGCCGCGGCCCGGTACTTCGGATTCTGCACGGCGAAGGTACCGACGACGAACAGGGTCGATACGAGCATCAGTGCCGCCATGAACGCGTAGGTCGCCCTCGGTGGGCGCCGGATGAGCACCGTCCAGGTGCGCGCCGGATCCTCGATGTAACGCTTGGTCAGCCAGCCGAGCACGAAGGAGGCGAGCAGCAGCGCGATGCGGTTGATGCCATCGAGCCCCCACCCCGGAATGAACGGGGCGATCACGATGAGCGGCCAGTGCCAGAGGTACACGGAGTAGGAGATGTCGCCGATGAAGCGCGGCACCCGGCTGCCGAGCACAGATCCGATATCCCACCAGCGTTCAGCACCGGCGGAGGCGATCACCGCGACGGTGCCCAGCACCGGCAGAATGGCCGCCGTTCCGGGAAACGGGGTTGTCGGGCCGTACCGGTAACTGGCGATGAGAATCGCGATCAGTCCGGCATACCCGATCACGTTGGGCCAGATCGCGCCCCGCGCCCGCCACTTCGGCAGCAGCGCGAGAATAGCTCCCGCACCGAACTCCCACACACGGGTGAACGTGACAAAGAATGCCTCAGCCGGATTCGTCGCCGTGTAGGCGAGCGAGACGACGAGCGAGGCCAGGCTCACCACGGCGACGAGGCCGATCATCGGGAGCCAGCGTCGGCTCGCGAAGAACTTGACACCGAGCCAGGTCGCCGCGAGCAGCAGAAGAGGCCAGAACACATAGAACTGCTCTTCGAGCGACAGGGACCAATAGTGCTGCGTTGCTGTTGCGTCGTGCGAGGAGAGGTAGTTCACCGAGCCGATCGCGAGCGACCAGTTTTCGACATAGAAGGTGCTGGCAAGAATCTCTTTCAGCGAGTCGAGCAGGCTCGACAGCGGCAGTATAAACAGGGTAGCGAGCGTCGCGAAGACGAGCACGGTGATGGATGCTGGCAGCAGCCGGCGCACGCGCTTCGCCCAGAAGGCGGGCAGCGCGATCCGGCCCGTGCGCTCGAGCTCCCGTGCGAGCTGGCCGGTGATCAGAAACCCGGAGATCACGAAGAAGATGTCGACGCCGATATAGCCACCCGAGAGGCGACCGGGCCAGAAGTGGTAGAGCACAACGAGGATGACGGCTACCGCCCGCAGCCCCTGTACGTGGGGAAGGAAGTGCTTCGCTGCCGACTGAGGCCGTGGGGCGCGCTCGCGCGTCGATGGAGATGACATCGCCCATCAGGCTAACAGGGCACGCTTGGGGCGGATGGAACGACATGGAGCGGGCCGCGCCCTACGCGTCGGGGTGCGCCTCCCCTTTGCGAACGCTGAGCGTGTCGTTATCGGAGTCGAGGTCGACGATAACGATGTCACCATCCCGGATCTCCCCGCTGAGCAGCGATGTGGCGAGTTTGTCGTCGATCTCGTGCTGCATCAACCGGCGCAGTGGCCGCGCACCATAGATCGGGTCGTAGCCGCGCTCGGCGAGCCAGCTCCGGGCATCCGGGGTCACCGCGAGGTCGAGCCGCCGATCCTGCAGGCGCCGGGTGAGCCGATCGATGTAGAGCTCCACGATCTGGGCGAGGTCGTCTTTCGACAGCGCGCTGAAGATCACGATGTCGTCGAGGCGGTTGAGGAATTCGGGCTTGAAGGCTTGCCGCACCATCGCATTCACGGCATCCTCTTTGGCATCCGTACTGAGGGTGGGATCGACCAGGTACTGGCTGCCGAGATTGGACGTGAGGATGAGGATCACGTTGCGGAAGTCCACCGTGCGGCCCTGGCCATCCGTGAGTCGTCCGTCGTCGAGCACCTGCAGCAGCACGTCGAAGACGCCACTGTGCGCTTTTTCCACCTCGTCCAGCAGCACGACCGAGTAGGGGCGACGACGCACCGCTTCGGTGAGCTGGCCGCCCTGTTCGTAGCCGATATAGCCGGGAGGGGCCCCGAGCAGGCGGGCGACCGAATGGCGCTCGCTGTACTCGCTCATGTCGATGCGCACCATCGCCTTCTCGTCATCGAAGAGGAATTCTGCGAGGGCTTTGGCGAGCTCGGTCTTGCCGACCCCGGTCGGACCGAGGAAGAGGAAGGATCCGGTGGGTCGATCAGTGTCGGCGATCCCCGCACGGGACCGGCGCACGGCATCCGCTACCGCTCGCACCGCCGGTTTCTGGCCGACCAGGCGCTTGCCGAGTTCGTTCTCGAGGTTCAGCAGCTTGTCGGTCTCGCCCTGCATGAGGCGGCCGACCGGAATGCCGGTCCAGGCGGCGACGACGGCCGCGATGTCTTCTTCGGTCACTTGCTCGTTCACCATGCGCGGTCCGGTGGTCCCCACCGATTCCGCCGCGGCGATGTCACGCTCGATCTTCTTGATCACCTCGTAGTCGAGACGGGACGCGTCCTCGTAGCGACCCTCGCGCATGGCACGGTCGAGCGCGATGCGCGCGTCGTTGAGGCGCATCCGTAGGTCGCCGACGCCCTGGAGGGAGGCCTTCTCCGCGGTCCAACGTTCGTTGAGCCCGTCGAGCTTCATCTGCATCTCGGCCATCTCGTCGCGGAGTTTCTGCAGACGCGCCTTCGAGGCGGCATCCTTCTCCTTCTTGAGAGCAAGCTCCTCGAGCTTCATCCGGTCGATGGCGCGCTTGAGCTGGTCGATCTCCACCGGGGAGGAGTCGATCTCCATCTTGAGTCGGCTGGCCGCTTCGTCCACGAGATCGATTGCTTTGTCAGGGAGTTGACGTCCACTGATATAGCGATTGCTGAGGGATGCCGCAGCCACGAGCGCGGTATCGGCGATGGCGACCTTGTGGTGGGCCTCGTACCGCTCCTTGAGTCCGCGGAGGATCGCGATGGTGTCTTCGACGGACGGTTCGCCCACGAAAACCTGCTGGAAGCGGCGCTCGAGCGCGGCATCCTTCTCGATGTATTCGCGATATTCATCCAGCGTTGTGGCGCCGATGAGTCGCAGCTCACCGCGGGCGAGCATCGGCTTCAGCATGTTGGATGCCGCGACCGAACCCTCCCCGCCGCCCGCCCCCATCAATGTGTGTAGTTCGTCGACGAAGGTGATGATCTCACCGTCGGCATCGTTGATCTCCTTGAGCACCGCCTTGAGTCGCTCCTCGAACTCACCGCGGTACTTCGCGCCCGCCACGAGCGCGGCCAGATCGAGAGAGACGAGCTTCTTGCCCTTGAGTGAGTCAGCCACGTCACCGGCGACAATGCGCTGTGCGAGCCCCTCGACGACAGCGGTCTTGCCGACGCCGGGCTCCCCGATGAGCACCGGATTGTTCTTCGTACGGCGCGTCAGCACCTGGCTGACCCGCCGGATCTCGGCATCGCGACCGATCACGGGATCGAGCTTTCCGGTGCGCGCGATCGCCGTGAGGTCGACGCCGTATTTCTCTAGGGCTGTCTTCTGGTCTTCGTCGGTGGCGGGAGCACCCTGGAGATTGGCCATTCGCGTTACCTTTCCACGCGCGAGTCGGAGCGACTCGCTTTTTTGTCAGAGGCCACAGCGTGAGTGGCTGCGGGCACGCGTCTACGTGATGACGTGACCGTGAACTTGGTGTTTCGTGCAACTTCGCGGGTAGAGCCGATCACCGACTCGAGGGTCGACCGATAGGCGAGGTGCGAGTTGTAGACGGTCCAGAGTTCGCCTCCGGGGCGCAGCACGCGTGCGGCGTCCCGAAACAGGCGGTCGGCGAGGCCGGTATGCACCGTCGCGCCCACATGGAACGGCGGGTTGAGCACAATGAGGTCGGCACTGGCATTGGGTTGCGACGCCAGCCCATCGTCCCGCACTACGGTCACGCGGTCGGCGAGTTCGTTCGCTTGCATCGTAGCGAGTGAGGATGCGACGGCCGCGGCCGACTGGTCGGTGGCGATCACGGCGAGGCCGGGCCGTGATCGCGCGAGCGATGCCGCCAGGATGCCGGTTCCACTGCCGAGATCGATGGCCGTTTCAGCATCCGCCAGCGCGCCGTCGAGAACGGAGAGGAGCAGTCGGGTGCCGAGGTCTATTTTCGCCCCGGCGAAGACCGCGCCGTGAGCACACACCCAGAGGCCGAGTTCGTCGTGGTATTCCCGCACCGGGTAGTCCTGTGCAACGGAGCCGGTGAGCGGGGGGAGCGGCTCCCGAGCGATCAGTACCCGGGACTTCTGGCGTGCGAGCGAGATGTCCAGCCGGGCGAAGTGTTTGGTCAGCACCGCGTTCATCGTGAGTGCGAGGTGCTTGATGCGGCCACCGGCGAAGACGACGACGGAGGGGTCGGCCCACCGGGCGATCTCGCTCGCGATCTCGTCGAGCTCGGCGAGCGAGCGCGGTACCTGCAGCAGCACGACCGTCGCCCCGGAGATCAGCTCGCGACCGAGCGGAAGACTCCGCAGCTCCGTTGTGATTCCGCGGGCATTCGCCGACAGCGCGGCCTCCCCTACCAGGGCATCCTGGAACACCCGCACGCCCGTGGCGCCGAGGTTGGCCGCGGCACCGATCGCGAGCGCGCCATAGTGGTCGTTGATCGCGACGACCGTTCCAGGGGGCGCAGCCTCGATGGCAGCCGATGCCTCATCGAGGATGAGCCGGTCACTCGCGTCGACCGCGAAGAGATTGGGCGCCTCCACGTCAGGCCAGCGCCGCAGGCGGTCCAGGTCGAGGTCAGGCATGGTCGCCGGGCGCTGGCGGTGGATACTCGATGATCATCGGTGTCTCAATCGTGGTCGAGTGGTCGCCAGACCACTAGTTGGGTGTTGCGCTGCGCGCGGGTTCCGGCGCGGAGCGAGACCACTTCACCGGTGCCACCGCCGGCGAAGACGCGGTTGCCCGGACGGGAGATCAGCTCATCGGCGAGCGCACGCTCCAGCTCGCGCACGCGATCGGAGAGGGCGGCCACCTGATTCTCGAGCTGAAGAATACGCTTGATTCCCTCAAGACTCACACCCTCGGTTCCCAGCCGGGCGATCTCGCGCAACTGCATGACATCCCGCATCGAATACCGCCGGGACTGACCGGAGGTTCGTTGCGGAACGACCAGCTCGAGACGGTCGTACTGGCGAAGCGTCTGCGGATGCATTCCCGCGAGTTCGGCCGCAATCGCGATCGCGAAGACGGGATCGGTTGCTTCCATGGCTCGGCCCTTCCGCTCAGGCCCGCGACTTGGCGATCAGATCGGCGCGGGGGTTCTCATCGGGCTGCAGAGAGGCGAACTTCTCGAGCGCCTCGCGGGCATCCGCGGTCAGATGCGCAGGCACCGCAATCTGCACGGTCGCCAGTAGATCGCCGATGCCTTTGTCGGTGGTCACACCACGGCCCTTCACTCGAAGGACGCGTCCGGATGGCGTACCCGGCGCAACCCGCAGCTTCACCGGTTCACCACCGAGTGTCGGCACCTCGATAGTCGCTCCGAGGGTGGCCTCAGTGAAGGTGACCGGCACATCCACTCTCAGGTTGAGTCCGTCGCGTTCGAACACCGGATGGCGCCGCACGGTCACGGTGAGGGTCAGGTCGCCGGCGGGGCCACCATCGTAGCTTGGCTCACCCTTGCCCTTGAGGCGGATCTTCTGCCCGTCACTGACCCCAGCCGGAATCTTCACGCTGATCGGCTTGCCCTCTGCGGGCTGCAGCTTCACGGTGTCACCGTTGATTGCGGTGAGAAAGTCGAGAGTGGTGGCCGCTGTCTGATCGCGGCCCTTTGTCGGTCCGCCGCCCCCGCGAAATCCGCCAGTACTCTGGCCGAAGCCGCCCTGGCCGAACATTCCGCTGAAGATATCGTCGAAGCCACCCGAGCCACCGGACCGCTGGCCGCCGCGTTGGCCGCCCTGGCCGAACATTCCGCCGAAGACATCCTCGAAACCGGCGCTCTGGCCCGGGGCTCCGGAGGTGAAGCGCGCGCGTCCGGGGCCCATGGCCCTCATCTGGTCGTATTCCTTGCGTTGCTCCGCATCGGCGAGCACCGAGTGCGCCTCGCTGATCTCCTTGAATTTCGACTCGGCCGCGGTATTGCCTGGATTCGAATCCGGGTGGTATTTGCGGGCGAGCTTGCGATAGGCCTTTTTGAGGTCTGCCGCAGAAACATCTTTGGAGACGCCGAGAACGGCGTAGAAGTCCTTGTCGAACCAATCCTGGCTGGCCACAGGCGCCTCCTTTCGTACAAATTCGGTGATCGAGTAGGCCGTGTCGCTGGTGCTGATCGAGTAGGCCGTCTACGGCCGTGTCAAGATCCGCAACTGGATCTCGACTCGCCCGCTGGAGCGACCTACCCGTTCAGCGTTCGCGTTTCTATTCTGCGGGAACCGCGACTGCCACTTTGGCGGGTCGCAGCAGCCGTTCGCCGAGCTTGTAGCCCGGGGCGATCACATCGGCGACGGTATTGACCGTCACCCCCGCTGTCGGCAACTGCACAAGCGCCTCGTGCTGATGAGGGTCGAACACGTCGCCCTTCTCGCCAACGACCGTGAGCCCGAACTTCTCGAGGCTGGCACGCAGCTTGGCCACGATGACGACCATCGGTCCCTCCGCGAGGTCACCATGAGCTTCCGCAAGCGACAGGTCATCGAGCACAGGGAGCAGCGACTTCACCACCTCGGCGATGTTCGCCTCGCGATTCGCCTCCCGGTCGCGCTCGACGCGCTTGCGATAGTTGGCGAACTCGGCCTGCACACGCTTCAGATCGCCCAGGATCTCGGCGACAGGGTCCTTCGCTTCGCTCTTGGCTGCGGCATCGGAATCTCCGGACAGGAAGGCGAGATCGTCATCAGTGAATGACGTCTCGACATCCGGTCCCTCGAATCCTTCCGAGGAGGCACCGTTGTCCGGCTCCTCCGGATCACTCTTACCCTTGCCGGACTTCGGATTCTTATTGGCTGCCATCAGCGCTACTTCTTACCCTTTGGCTTTGCGGTGTCGGGCTTGTCGCTCGCATCGGGTTCGTCTTCGACGACCTCGGCATCCACTATGTCCTCATCATCCGCCGCGGGTGCCTGCTCGCCGTCAGCTGCGCCTTCGGCTGAGGCCGCCGCCTGCTCCTGGGAGTAGATCGCCGCGCCCAGCTTCTGCTGGCTCTCGCTGAGCTTGTCAAACGCGGTCTTCACGGCCGCCTCGTCGTCACCGGCGAGGGCACTCTTCAGGGCGTCGACATCGGCCTGCACGTCTGACTTCACGTCCTCCGGAAGCTTGTCGGCATTGTCCTTGATGAGCTTGTCGGTTGAGTAGGCGAGCTGCTCGGCGGTATTGCGGGTCTCGGCGGTCGCGCGACGTTCCTTGTCCTCCGCCGCGTGCTCCTCGGCCTCGCGCACCATGCGCTCGATATCATCCTTCGACAGCGACGAGCCGCCGGTGATCATCATCGACTGCTCCTTGCCAGTGCCCTTGTCCTTGGCGGACACATGCACGATGCCGTTGGCGTCGATATCGAAGGTCACCTCGACCTGCGGGATGCCACGGGGCGCGGGAGCGATGCCCTGCAGCTCGAAGGTTCCGAGGTTCTTGTTGTCGCGGGTGAACTCCCGCTCGCCCTGGAAAACCTGGATCGCCACGGACGGCTGATTGTCGTCCGCCGTGGTGAAGGTCTCGCTGCGCTTGGTGGGGATGGCAGTGTTGCGCTCGATGAGCTTGGTCATGATGCCACCCTTGGTCTCGATACCGAGGCTCAGGGGGGTCACGTCGATCAGCAGCACATCTTTACGCTCACCCTTCAACACCCCGGCCTGGAGGGCGGCGCCGACGGCGACCACCTCATCCGGGTTGACGCCCTTGTTCGGGTCCTTGCCACCGGTGAGTTTCTTGACGAGCTCGACGACGGCAGGCATCCGGGTGGATCCACCGACGAGCACGACGTGCGCGACATCCGCAACCTTGATTCCGGCCTCTTTGATGACGTCGGTGAAGGGCTTGCGAGTGCGCTCCAGCAGGTCGGCGGTGAGCTCTTCGAACTTGG
This sequence comes from Lacisediminihabitans sp., assembly GCA_046597035.1. Classification (GTDB taxonomy): domain Bacteria; phylum Actinomycetota; class Actinomycetes; order Actinomycetales; family Microbacteriaceae; genus Lacisediminihabitans. The sequence goes on along the minus strand of JBKJLH010000118.1, from coordinate 4,770 downwards.
CGCGGGTGAGCGATTCGTCGAGGTTGGCCGGGCCATTCTCCGTGAGGGAGAGGTAGGGCAGCTGGATCGACGTGCTCATGGAGCTCGAGAGCTCCTTCTTCGCCTGCTCCGAGGCCTCCTTGAGGCGCTGCTTCGCGATCTTGTCGCCGGAGACGTCGACACCGGTCGAGTCCTTGAAGCGCTTGATCAGGTAGTCGACGACGCGCTGGTCCCAGTCATCTCCGCCGAGGCGGTTGTCACCGGAGGTCGAGCGCACCTGGATGGTGGAGAAGTCGTCGTCCTTACCCACCTCGAGCAGCGAGACGTCGAAGGTTCCGCCACCGAGGTCGAAGACCAGGATGAGCTCGTCTTCCTTTCCCTTGTCGAGGCCGTAGGCGAGCGCAGCAGCGGTGGGCTCGTTGATGATGCGCAGCACGTTGAGTCCGGCGATCTCACCGGCCTCCTTCGTGGCCTGACGCTCGGCGTCATTGAAGTAGGCGGGAACGGTGACGACGGCGTCGGTCACTGTTTCTCCGAGGTACTGCTCGGCGTCACGCTTGAGCTTGGCGAGAATACGCGCCGAGATCTCCTGCGGGGTGTATTTCTTTCCGTCGATGTCGACAGTCCAGTCGGTGCCCATGTGGCGCTTGACCGATGAGATGGTGCGATCGACGTTGGTGACGTTCTGGCGCTTCGCGGTCTCACCGACGAGCACCTCGCCGTCCTTAGTGAAGGCGACGACAGACGGCGTCGTGCGAAATCCTTCGGCGTTCGTGATGACGGTGGGTTCTCCACCCTCGAGAACCGAGACGACGGAGTTCGTGGTTCCGAGGTCTATGCCTACTGCTCGAGCCATATGCTCTTTCTCCTTGTTTGTGCGGTACCTCTGAGGTCCGATTATGAGATTCGGGGCGAGACTTGAGTCCCGCGTACTCAAGTTTGAAACCTAGGGATGCGATTGTCAAGTTGAACGTCAAAAACTTGAGTCGCTCTGGCTCAACTATCAGTTTCGGCGCCCGCGGCACCGCCAGGGCACGGTCTCGCTACGAAGGATTGCCGGCACCGACCCGTTCACGGCCTCCATCAGCTCGGCGAGTTCGGAATGGAAACTGTCCGTCGCCATGTAGCCGGCATCGTCACGGAATGCCCTGACTCCCTGGGCATCATTCGGGCTCGACACGCCCGCCGGTGTCTTTTGGCATGGTACGGGGGTTCGGCCGTGGCTCATGTGCATGAGGTCACTCACCAGGCGATCCTTCCGGATCGAGTGTCCGAGCGACGGAATCTGACCGCCAGGTGCGGGCCGGTCTTGATGACGAAGTCACCCGTATCCTCTGCGATACCATCGCCTCCCTGCACAATGTGCAGGGCAATGGGCCTACTCCCACCGACGTCGTTCCCCTGTCCCTCTGGTTTCACGACCTGATCGAGAGGGGAGCTGCGCAGCCTCACAGAGAACATTCATCGGGCGGCAGCTGTGGCACGGGAGTTGCGAGAGGCGTCGGCTGCCGACAAACACGTGGTCCTTTACGGGGATGATCACCATGGCGACGTTCTCGATTTCGACGGTCGATGGTGTGTCATCGCCCCGAAGGGTCTGTTCGGTTCTCGTGGATTCGACTGCGCCAACATCTTCTGCAACCCGGAAACCGATTTGGCTCTGTCGAATTTTCACCGCCGGCTCGCGACCGTCGGCGAGCACTCCGGAATCGATGTCGACACATTTCGGGCGTGGGTCTTTGCATGGAGTGGACTCTCGGCCACCTGGACCACCAACAGCGGTGGTCAGCCATTGGCCGCCCGCGCCATTTTGGGCGAGTTCGGTTCGCTTCCCGGGCACGCGGTGCCAGTGAATTACCGTCCGGTCAGGGTTCCCCATGCGAGATGTTCCGCCGCCACCCAGTAGTCCCATTGCACGCCGCACGCCCGAATTGGGTGTCAGACTTAGGCCATGAGGGCGATAGAGGTCGTCACCAACCTGCACACCGACGACATCGAGCGGGCGAGGGTTTTCTTTCACTTCCTCGGATTGACTGAAGATGGAATGAACCAAGGCTGGGTGGCCCGATTTACCTCCGCGGACTCGGGGCGTGCGTCCAGGTCGTGACGCGAGATGCGACAGCGCCAGAAGACTCAGACATGACCATCAAGGTCGATAACGTCGATGCAGCCTATGAAGAGGCGCAACTACGCAGTTATGAGATCGTGCATCCGATCACCGACGAACCATGGGGGATTCGTCGATTCTTTCTCCGGAGCCCTGATGGACAAGAAATCAATGTCGCCTGGCATCGCTCATAAGCTGGAACTGCACCGTGGTCATCGCGATATCGTCGTAAGCGGATCCGCAGGGCGCAGAATGGCTCAAGGGTCGAAGCCTGGGTCAGGCCACGAATCAGCACCGCTTGGCGCCCGCTTATTCGGAGTGTTCTGCCGTTGTTGGCCAACGACCGTCTTCGAAAAAGGCGGTTGCCCAGTAGTAGGGATTGAGATCCACGAGTCGTCGACTCCGCCATCCCCCGATGGCCTTGGCGTCGGGCACGCCTACCTCAACATCGGGACCCCAGAGCGCTAATCTCTCCTGGCAGAGCCCACAGGGTGCCATGACCAGATCGTGCTCACGGTCTTTGACTCGGTTCACGCAAATTGAAGCGATCACCTTCTGATCGTTCGTGAATGATTCGCAGATCGGCCCGACCTCGGCGCAGAGACCCATCCCGGAGCTGAAGTTGTCGAGGCAGATGCCAACTTTTATGGAACCGTCGTCGAAGCGGAGGGCAGCTGCCGTGGCCCAGTCAGCAGAGGACAGGCGTCGCTCGATTAGCGAGACAGCAGCATTGTAAAGTTCGGTATCTGCGGGCATGGAGTCAGTGTGACATCGTCGACCCTAGAACTGATCAAGATGAGCACGAGGCAATCGTGGCGCGCGCGAAGCGCACGGCCACAACCGCGGCCGCTCAGGTATTGCGGTCCTCCCCTGCAGGGCATCCCCGCAACGACGATCGACCTAAAATCCACCTCCGAGAACACGGCGGAACGTTGCCCGCCCACCGTCCCGCTTGCGGGCACCAGGAAGGTGCCGTCATCGGGCGCACTGATACGGTCAGCATGTGAATCACTGCGGCAGCAGCGCCTTGATCCTCGGTGCCAACGGTCAACTCGGCAGGGCGCTTCGGCGTCTTTTGCCGCAGGCTGATTTCGCGAGTCGGGCGGAGATCGACGTCCGAGATCCGCGCTTAGATTCGTCCCGAGACTGGGGTCATTACGACACCGTCATCAACGCGGCCGCTTACACAAATGTGGATCACGCGGAGACTGCTGAGGGACGTCGTGAGGCGTGGGCGACGAATGCCCAGGGCGTGGCCAGCCTTGTCCGCGTAGCCGCCAGGAACGACATCGCACTGGTGCACGTCTCGACCGATTACGTGTTCGACGGCTCGGTCGACCTCCACCCGGAGGACGAGCCCTTCTCTCCCCTCAGCGTTTACGGGCAGACCAAAGCGGCCGGCGACGCCATCGTCTCCACCTTGGACCGTCACTACATCATCCGCACGAGCTGGGTTATCGGAGACGGATCGAATTTCGTGCGCACCATGGCATCGCTAGCGGCGCGCGGCATCGCGACTGACGTGGTTGACGACCAGATAGGGCGGCTCAGCTTCACATCCACTGTCTCGGAGGGCATCCTGCACTTGTTGAAAACGGGTGCGCCTTTCGGGACCTATAACCTCACCAACAGCGGTACTGCAATGAGCTGGGCAGCAATCGCTCGCAGAGTTTACGAATTGGTCGGGCGCGACCCAGCCGGGATCACCGGTATCTCCACGGCCACGTACTTCGACGGTAAAGACGCGGCACCGAGGCCGCTCCTCAGCGGACTCGCCCTCGATCGGATCCGTGGCCTCGGCTACAACCCGCGTGACCACATGGACCAACTTGCCCATTATCTGTCGACAGATCGGAACGCAGCGAAATAGCAACGATTTCGAGAGTCGAAGACATACGGAGCATGCCCCATATCTCAGCTGGGTCCGCCCGATGGCCGTTCCTTTCTGAAACAAGTCCTACGTGTCTAAAGTTTGCCGAGTGTCGCAGCCATACTGGCGAATCCGGATCCGCCTTTCCACACATTGGTGTTGACCAGTCGCGTGATCCGCCACTTCGAATCCACTTCACGAAGCGACGCCGTGATTACGGCGCCGGCGATGAAGAAGTCGTCGGGTCCGTTTATGACGCCGTTCGCGTTGTCACCCCAAAGATGCATGGCAACCAAGTTCGCTCTGACGATCACACCTCCTGCGTCCGGCTCGACATCGTGGCCGGTGAGAAGGTGCTGCGTCGCGGAAAAGCGCGCAAAGCTTTTCCGATGACTCTCGACGATCTCCTCAGGACCAACCATCGACGTCCCATTCGGTCGAAGAATCACACCATCAGCTGCGAAGATCTCGACGAATAAATCCACCTCGAACGACCTCTCGTCCAAGAGCCTGAAATACCGGTTCAACACTCTCGGCGCTTCTGCGGTTGCCTTCAAGTCGATCACCACCGCAGGTTATCCCAAGCACGTGGGCTGGCAGCGGGCGACAAACAGATCCCCGTGCGCGCTGACCCGTAACGGGTTGGGCGAATACGACACTTTGGCACAAGGTCGGAATGTGGTGATGCTAGAAATGTGGCTGGATAGCATTGGGCTATGAAGATGACCGACTTTGTTGCACCTGACTCGGTGGCGGCGCGTGCCGCGCTGGAGGTTGCGACGGAGTATGTTCCGGGGGCGCTTTTCAACCACAG
>JBKJLH010000091.1:0-28174 GCA_046597035.1 Lacisediminihabitans sp. | reverse complement strand
CGGCCGGATGAAGAAGACGGCGGGGATCGCCACCAGCACGAATCTCATCGCGAGGAAGACAAGTGGTGGCACGTTCGCAAGGCCCAGGTCGATGGCCACGAAGTTGAATCCCCAGATCGCCACCACCAGGAGGGCGAGGAGGGTGTGGCGCGGAGTCATCCGCTCAGCTTGGCAGGTGGGAGTGACCCCGGCTCACCACGCTGTTTCAGCGCACGCGTCGTCGAACTTGGAACGGACCCTTCGCAGTCGATGCATCGACCACCCGGCCGCCCTGGAGGATGTCGACCTCTCCTGCGCCGACGAGCCGACGAGCCGCCCGCCGGGACGGCTCCGCGAGCTCCTGCCAGCGTTCCTCGTCGACCGCTCGGGCTGCATCCGAGATCGGGATGGTGGCTCCGGCCGGGCGCGCGGCCAGCAGCGTGAGGATTGCGGCTTCGAGCATCCGGTCGCTCTTGGCGACACCTCGGCGTCTGCAGGCATCGGAGCAGTACCGCACGGCCTCCCAGTCGCGCGCCCACTTGGCCCGCCACTGAATGCGGCGTCCGCAGGCGGCGCAGATCTTGTCAGCCGGAGCTGACGGCGTTGTCGACTCGAGGGATCGTTGACGGTGGGCCATGACCGTAGTCTGCCGGGTGAAGCTGCGCATCGGACCAGTGGGAAACTCGGCGGGTCGGTACGCTTGCCCAGTGAGAATCCTCGTCCTCGGTTCCGGCGCCCGCGAGCATGCCATCATCACGGCCCTCCTGCGAGAGGCCGTAGATCACGACATCACCGCGGCCCCAGGCAATGCCGGCATTGCCGCAGAGGTGCCGATCATCGCGCTCGATCCCACGAATCCCGCCGTCGTCACCGAGTTCGCACTCGAGAATGACATCGAGCTCGTGATCATCGGTCCGGAGGCACCACTCGTCGCGGGCGTCGCAGATCGCCTGCGGCAGCGCGGCATCGCCGTTTTCGGGCCGGGCAAGGCCGCGGCCCAGCTCGAAGGCAGCAAGACTTTTGCGAAGCGGATCATGGATGTCGCGGGAGTCCCGACCGGCCGCGCGACCCGGGCGGGTAATCTCCACGAAGCGATCGAGGCAATCGATTCAATCGGGGCGCCGTACGTCGTGAAGGCAGACGGTCTGGCCGCGGGCAAGGGGGTGCTCGTCACCAGGGACCGGGATGCCGCGATCGCCCACGCCGAATACTGGATCGGACAGGGCAGCGTGCTCGTCGAGGAATTTCTCGACGGCCCAGAGGTCTCGCTCTTCCTGCTCAGCGACGGGCACAACGTGTTGCCGCTCGAGCCGGCCCAGGACTACAAGCGCCTGTCGGACAACGACGAGGGACCGAATACCGGTGGCATGGGCGCATACTCTCCCCTGCCCTGGCTTCCGGCCGGATTCGTCGACGAGGTGATCGACACCATCGCGATTCCCACGGTGCGTGCGCTCGCGGCAGAGCAGACCCCCTTCATCGGATTGCTGTACTGCGGACTCATCATCACCGAGACGGGGACACGGGTGATCGAGTTCAACGTGCGCTTCGGCGACCCGGAGACCCAGGTAGTGCTCCCCCGGCTGGTCACTCCGCTCAGCGGCCTGCTCTTCGCCGCGGCGAGCGGCGGGCTCGGTGGACTGCCCCGCCCCGAGTTCTCCGATGACGTGGCCGTCACGGTCGTTGTCGCAAGCGAGGGCTACCCCGAGACCCCGGTCACCGGGCGCACCATCACCGGTGTCGAGACCGCCCTCGCGATCCACGGCGTGACGATTGCCCACGCGGCGACTGCGCTCTCCGACGGTGCCCTCGTCGCGACCGGCGGACGCGTACTCAGCGTCGTCGCGACCGGGAGCGATTTCGGAGAAGCCCGATCCCGCGCCTATCTCGCACTCGGGGCGATCGACTTCGAAGGCGGCCAATACCGCACCGACATCGCGCAGCGGGTCGCAGAATAGCCTGGCGCCGGGCATCCGCTCCCCCGCCCGTGATTCATCATTCAGGAAGATCCGGTGCCGGTGTGGGCCTCTCATCATTCAGGAAGGTCTGGTGCCGGTGTGGCGCGAGGGGCAGATGAGGTCCCATGCGGTGTCTTCCGAACCATCCGTCCCACAGCTTCCTGAATAATGAGGGGAATGAACGCAATCGACCTGACCGCGGATGGCTGGACCCACGCGTATTCGGGCAAGGTCCGCGACCTGTATGTCGAGGCAGGCGCCGCAGATCTTGTCAGCGCCGCGCGTGTGCTGATGGTCGCGAGCGACCGGGTGAGCGCGTTCGACCATGTGCTGTCTCCCGGCATCCCGGGCAAGGGCGAGCTGCTGACAACGCTGAGCCTGTGGTGGTTCGACCAACTGGTCGGGGCGCCCAACCACCTGGTTGCAGACCATGAGCTGCGCGGCGATTCGGTGCGCGATCTGATTCCGGATGCGGTGGCCGGGCGCGCAATGCTCGCTCGCGCCCTCGACATGTACCCGATCGAGTGCGTGGTGCGCGGATATCTCGCGGGATCGGGCTGGCTCGAGTATCAGGAGTCCTCCACGGTATGCGGCATCACGCTGCCCTCTGGTCTCGCCAACGGCGATCGTCTTCCCGAACCGATCTACACGCCGGCCTGGAAAGCCCCGATGGGCGAGCACGACGAGAACATCCCCTTCGAGCGCACCCTAGAACTCGTCGGCCCGGAGGTCGCGACGGCGCTTCGCGATCTGAGCCTGGAGCTCTTCTCGAAGGCATCAGCCATCGCGGAATCCCGCGGAGTGATCCTCGCCGATACCAAGTTCGAATTCGGCGCCAATCGCGACTCCGGTGTGATCACGCTCGCCGACGAGGTGCTTACCAGCGACAGTTCGCGCTACTGGGATGCTGCGACCTACGCCGCCGGTGGACCCGAGCGACTCGCGAGCTTCGACAAGCAGATCGTGCGCAACTGGCTGAGCGCGAATTGGGACCAGCATGGCCCCCCTCCTCCGCTGCCACCCGAGATTGTCGAGCAGACCGCCGGACGCTACCGGGAGTTGATCCAGAGGCTCACGGGCTCGTGATCGTACACCAGGTCCACTGGACTGATCCGGGAGCGGCGGCACTTCGCGAAGCCCAGCGGGTGGAGCTCGAGGCGCGATATGGCAGACCCGATTCCGAACCGGGTCCGGCTCCGAACGCCGCAGACATCACCGCCTTCTTCGTGGCCTACGACGACTGTGACCAGCCCATCGGATGTGGCGGCCTGCGCCAAATACCCGGCAACGAAGCAGAAGTAAAGCGGATGTTCGTTGCCCCCTCGCACCGCGGCACGGGTGTTTCCCGAGCGATCCTGCTCGAGCTCGAGCGGTTCGGGCGGGGCCGAGCGTGGTCGCGCCTGGTGCTCGAGACCGGGGATCGACAGCCGGATGCCGTGCGGTTCTACGAGCGTGAGGGCTTCATCCGAATCCCGAACTTCGCCTATTACACCGAATCGGAGCATTCGCTCTGCTACGAAAAACCATTATTCGCGACCGACCCTGGCGGCGACATCGACTGTGAGGGCTGCCAGTGAATCCGTCGGCGCGGGAGCCTCGGCGGCGGACCGACAGCGACTCGTCAGCTATCTCGTACCTGACGAACCTCGGCGTGTGAGAGCGAATTCGATCACTGAGCGCGCGAGGAGTGATTACATTCAGGAATGACTATTCACGCGCCCAGCCACCCACACATCGTTCCCCGACGTCTGCTCTCGGATGGCCGGGAACACCATCCTTCGGTCATCGCGGAGGCGAGACGGCGCGCGGGTAGTGTGCAGCTGCGGGTTGCCGATGCAATCACCGCTTTCGCCGGGTCGATGCGTTTCGTCTACGTGCACGTCGCGTTGTTCGCCCTGTGGATGCTGTTCTTCGAGAAGAGCCCCTGGCCGACGCTAACCCTCGTGGTCTCCCTCGAGGCCATCTTTCTGTCGACCTTCGTAATGATCGGGCAAAATCGACAGGCCGCCTTCCAGCAGACGAAGGCAGACCATGATTTCAGCTCGACGGAGCAGGAACTGCGCGACAACACCGTGCTCACACAGCAGATCGCGGACCTCACCGCGAAGATCGAGCGTCTGACCAGTGAGATCCACACCGAGGTGGTGGGCAAACGGGTACCCAGCGGATCCTGATGCGGGTGCTGCCTGACCCTTTGAAGGGCACCGCGCGGTGATTCAACGGCCCTGCGCCCAACGGGATGGCAGCGCGGATGACGTTGGGCAGCGCGACCCGGAGCAGTGCGATCCGAAGCGGTCCCGCCGTATCAACTACGTTGGACTCGACATGACCTCAACCGAGCTCCTCGCAGCCGACACCTCGATGGGTGCTGTGACCCTGCTCGTCGCCGACCTCGACGGGATGGCCTCCTACTACCGCGATGCCGTGGCACTCAGCGTGCTGGGCGAGACCGCGGACACCGTGATCCTCGGCAGGGGCGCGACACCACTGATCATCTTGCGAGCAGCCCCCGAGCTTCTGCGTGCCAGCCCGCGAGATGCCGGGCTGTTCCACACGGCGATCCTGTTCGAATCGGAAGCCGCGCTGGCAGCATCCGTCTATTCGGTCGCCACGAAGGCCCCGGGCACCTTCACCGGCAGCTCCGACCATCTCGTGAGCAAAGCCTTCTACTTCACCGACCCCGAGGGTAACGGCGTAGAGCTCTACTGGGACCGTGACCGTGCCGAATGGAGCTGGGTTCACGGCCAGGTCCAAATGTCCACACTCTTCCTCGACCCGAACGTGTTTCTGCGGGAACATCTCACCGAAGCTGCCGTCACCGACCCGAATGTCGGCGGCGCCGTCGTCGGCCACGTACATCTGGCGGTGGGCGACATCGCCTCGGCCCGCGAGTTCTACGTGAACCGGCTCGGCTTCGAGCAGACCGTCATGCTCGGTGACTCCGCCCTCTTCGTCAGCGTGGGCGGCTACCACCACCACATGGCGATGAACACCTGGAACAGCGCGGGAGCCGGCCGTCGCGGTCGCTCTCTGGGGCTCGGCCAGGTCGATATCGTCGTTCCCGGGTCCGATGACCTGGGATCCCTCGGCGAGCGGATGTCGCACCACGGCATTGCGACCCGTCACGACGGGCAGACCCTCAGTTTCGACGACCCCTGGGCAAACGCGATCCGGGTGACCACGGCATCCGCCTGACTCTCCCCTACAGCGTGCCGCGGACGATCGAGTCGCCCGAGTGAGCGGGGTTGCCGTCGGGCATCTCGCTCGAGACATCCACGATCGGATAGTCCGCGAGATTCACATCTGAGGGAATCGTGAACCGCCCTTGCGTGCCGACCAGGACGCCGACACTGATGAGCTTCGTGAGATCGCGAGAAATGAGCCAGACCTCGCGATAACCCGGAGCGGTTCGAGACTCCGACACCGTGACGACGACCTGCCGCTGCGAACCCAGCTTCTCGATCAGAGCGTCGCCAGAGGAACCGATCCAGTCGGGAAGAGCCTTCAATCGGGCCTCGGCCAGAATGGTCGGTTGGGTCGCGACGGTCTTCGGCACAGGCGCGTTGGAAGCGACGAGGATCGCCCCGGTTGCAGCGACGACAACGAGTGCACCAGCGATCAGTGGCACGACGAGGCGGCGGCGGCGGCCACGATGAATCCGATGACCTCGATGACCGCGCGCGGACGGGGTCTCGACCGAGGTCCCGAGCCCGAACGGGCCCGGGATCACGTCGGCGGCGAGGCCGAGGGTGCTGCTGATTGATCCCCAAACCGCTGGCCCGGGAGCATCCAGCTGATTTTCGAGCGGCGAGCCGGAACGGGCGAGAGACGTCACCCTCCGGAGACTATTCAGCTCGGCGAGACATTCCGGACACCCCGCTATGTGCCGCTCTTCGGTGAGCGGGATATCGGTCTCACCCATTGCCATCATCGCCAGGATATCCGGGGTGCTGTGTTCGGCATCCGCCCCAGTCGTGTCAATCATCGTCGCTCACCTCCAATCTGGTTCGTAGCCGATCGAGACTTCGGCGGATATGACTTTTCACGGTACCGAGCGGGAGGGCGAGCCGCTCGGCGATCTGCGCGTGCGTGAGCCGATCGTAGAACGCGAGTCTCATGATCTGCCGGGGTGTCTCCGAAAGGCCGGCAAGGGCATCCGCCACGACGAGCCGGTCGGCCAGGTCGTCGGGCCAGTACATCACCTCACGATCGAAGCTCAGGGTGAGGGCTTCGCGATCCCGGCGATCGCGCGCCCGCCGCTCGTGCGCATCCGCGATCGTGTGCTTGGTGATGCCCACCAGCCAGGCCGACAGACGGGCGCGCTCCGGATCGAAGCCGGCCCGACCGAGCCAGGCTGCGACGAACACCCGCTGAGTCGCGTCCTCGGCGTCGGCGACTTTTGCCAGCGATCGGAGAGACATCCCGTAGACCAGTCGCGCCCATCGCCCCTACACCGCGGCGCGGGCACGCTCATCTCCCGCCTGGAAGCTTGCGACGAGGGATGGCTCGTCGTGATTCTGGAGAAGGTCAGACACGGGAATCCTGACGCGGCCGGAGGGGAGTGGCCGCCGGGGCGGCTCTGTTGACGCTCACCATAGCGCCTCCCTCCCCCGCGGCGAAGTGCCCTGAGCGAACGGTCGATGGGGCGCTGCCGCCCCGATGGCGAAATCGCTTCGGGCAATTCGCTCACCGCGAGCGGCCTAAAATCGGTGGAGTGATGAATTTCCGCCCGAACCTCCTGAGCCGGGCCGCTGCTATTCCGCTCGCCCCGGTGTTGCTCGTGCAGGCGCGGAGGGCGCGCGCAAGCATCCCGAGGCTCCCGGATGCTGCGCTGCCCTGGAGTGGGTCGCTGCCGGGTGCGGACCTGATCCGGCTTCTCGTGCTCGGAGACTCGACCGCAGCCGGTGTCGGGGCCGATAGCCAGAACGAGGCGCTCCCGGGAAGTTTCGCTCACGAATTCGGCGACCGTTTCGACCGCGGTACCACGTGGAAGGCGATCGGCGAGAACGGTGCCACCTCCCGCGACATCCTCGAACGGTTCATCGACGACGCCACAGCCGAGCACTACGACGTGGTTTTTCTCACGATCGGTGCCAACGATGCGCTCGGGTTGCGCTCCCGACGCGACTTCTCCGGGGACGTTCGTGAGATCGTCCGCCGGCTGCGTGCGGTGAACCCGGACGCACTGATCCTGGTCTCGCTGATGCCCCGGTTCGACCGCTTTCGAAGCCTGGCGAGCCCCCTCCGCTGGAACCTCGCACTCCATGCCGCCAGCCTGGACGACGGCGCCCGCGCCATCGTGCGCGGCCTCGACCGGGTGTTCGCCCTGCCTAAGCCTCCGCCCTACACGCCGACGTTCTGGGCATCCGACCTCTTCCACCCCGGGCCTTCGGGATATCGGGAGTGGGCGGAGTTCGTGCTGGACTCTGTGCCGCTCAGCCTGCTGGCGCCGCTGAGGCGGCAGCGCTCACGCCGCGGCTGATGCCCGCTTCGCGGTGTCGACCCCGGGCTCCGGCACGATCCGGTCGCTCCAGTGCTTGATGACGGCCCAGGCGACCGCCGCCGCGGGTACCGAGATCAGGGTGCCGAAGATGCCGCCGAGGATCGTTCCGGCGGTGAGGGCGAGCAGCACGACGAGACCATGCAGTTTGAGGGACTTTCCCATCACGAACGGCGACAGGAAGTTTCCTTCGATCTGCTGAACGGCGATCACCACGATGACGACCACGATCGCCGCGGTCGTTCCGTTCGTTACCAGGGTGACGAGGGCGGCGACGATACCGGTGACCGTCGCGCCGACCAGGGGGATGAACGCACCGATGAAAACGAGAATCGCCAGCGGAATCGCCAGCGGTACTTGAAGGATCAGCATGGCGACTCCGATGAACACGGAGTCGACGAGCGCAATGATCGCGGTTCCCCGCACATAGCCACCGAGCGTCTGCACCGCACTGTCCCCGGCGCGCCGCAGTTTGGCGTGCACGACCGGCTGGAACGGAGTGATCAGAAACGCCCAGATCATCGGGCCGTCCTTCATGAAGTAGAAGAGCACGATCACCGTGAGCACCGCACCCGTGACGAGCTCGGCCGCCGTGGTCACCCCGGCGAGCGCACCGGAGCCGAACTGTGCGCTCGTGACGAAGTCGACCAGTGTCTTCTGAACACTACTGATCTGCTTTGCGTCGATGGTGAGCGGACCCTTCTGCACGAAGTTGGCGATCGTATTGATGCCGGAACTCACCGACCTCTGCAACGTCGTGAACTGCGACTGCACCTGGAAGACAGCGATCGTGATCACTCCTCCGAAGACAAGCACTCCGGCCAGCAGCGAGATGATGGCAGCGACGACCCGGGCCATATGCCTCTCCAGAAGGCGGACCACCGGGCGGAACGCGGATGCCACGATCAGCGCGATCAGCACCGGAACCACTACGAGCTGCAGCTTGGTCGCAGCGAACACGATGATCACTACGATGGCGAGTACCAGCAGAGCCTGCGCAGACCGCTGGGCGAGACGCCCGAAGCTATCGCCCCACACCGCCATCGGGGTATGGGCGGTGAGCGCCGGACTGCTGAGCTGCTTTTTCGAGAACATATCCCGAGCGTACCGACGGCCGGCGAATCCGGCGAAGGGGTTGCGCGGAGGGTCCGATCCGTGCGTTCCGGTAGGCTGGAACAGTCCAGCCACAGGCGACCTTTTGGAGTGACTCGTGCCCGTAATCGTTGTCGAGGTCATGCCGAAGCCCGAGCTTCTCGACCCCCAGGGCAAAGCCGTCGCCGGCGCACTGCACCGCCTCGGAAAGTCCGGGATCTCCGGCGTCCGCATCGGGAAGCGTTTCGAATTATCGGTAGATGAGGTCACGGATGCCGTGCTCGCCGAGATCACCCAGCTCGCGGATGACATGTTCTCCAACTCCGTGATCGAAGACGTGGTGTCGATCTCGGTCGTTCCCTCCCCCGCCGGCGCATGACCTCCATCGGCGTCATCACTTTCCCCGGCTCTCTCGATGACCGGGACGCCCAGCGCGCGGTGCGGCTCGCGGGCGCAACCCCGGTCGCCCTCTGGCACGGTTCGCACTCGCTCGAGGGCGTAGACGCGATCGTTCTTCCCGGTGGTTTCAGCTATGGAGATTACCTGCGCTGTGGCGCCATCGCCTCGCTGTCACCGATCATGGCCGAGGTCATTGACGCGGCCGGGAAGGGCATGCCGGTGCTCGGGATCTGCAACGGGTTTCAGATGCTCACCGAAGCCCACCTTCTCGAGGGCGGACTCATCCGCAATGATCACGGAGGCTTCATCTGCCGCGACCAGAAACTGCGCGTCGAAAATACCACGACGGCCTGGACCAATCAGTTTGTCGAAGGCACCGAGATCACCATTCCGCTCAAGAATGGCGAGGGCGCTTTCATCGCCGACGCGGAGACGATCGCTCGCCTCGAGGGCCAGGGCCAGGTCGTCTTCCGCTACGTCGACGTGAACCCCAACGGGTCGATCGACGACATCGCCGGCATCTCGAATGCCCGCGGCAATGTCGTCGGGCTGATGCCGCATCCGGAGCATGCGACCGAGGAAGGCTTCGGCCCGGACACCGCACTCGCGATGCGCAACGGCATCGACGGGCTCACCGTCTTCACGAGCGCGATCGCGGCACTCGTCTCCGCCTGACGCATCTCCGTAAGATCGGACTGTTCAGCCGCGGTCCGGATCGACGACCGGCATCGTTCCGGTGAAGTGACTCGCCCGCTTCTCGGCTTCCGGCGTACCGGTGAAGAGTCCAGTCTGACCGGTGGACACCGGCACCGGCGTCGGCACGGGGGTTGGGCGGGACGTGGGCTCGATCGACTGGATCCGCGTGCGGGGCAGGGCCGCCGCATCCGTCTCGTGCAGCCACTGAACAAGCTGTTCGCGCACGTGACAGCGCAGGTCGAAGAGGGTCGGGGCATCCACCGCGCTCACCAGCACCCGGATGCGAACGAGGCCACCGACGGCATCCGTCACCTGGAGCACCCCTGTACGACCGTCCCAGAGCGGGGTCCCGGCGAGGATTGCATCGAGTCGCTCCCGCATCTGCGAGGGACTCGCCTGCCAGTCGAGGTCGAACTCCACCGAGCCGAGAAGCTCGCTGGAGTGCCGGGTCCAGTTCTCGAACGGGGTGCTGGTGAAGTAGGTCGAGGGCAGCACGAGGCGACGGTCGTCCCAGATGTGCACCACGATATAAGTCAGCGTGATCTCTTCGATGCGACCCCATTCCTTGTTGGCGATGACCACATCGTCGACCCGGATGGCATCACTGAACGAGAGCTGAATGCCGGCGAACACATTGGCCAGGGTCGACTGCGCCGCGAGGCCGGCGACGATCGACACCACTCCCGCCGACGCGAGAACGCTCGCACCGACAGCCTGCACCCCGGGAAAGGTCAGGAGGATCGACGCGAGTCCCACGATCACGATCACGACGCTCGCGAGTCGGCGCACGATAGCGATCTGCGTCTGCGCGCGACGGGCGCGCTTGTTGTCCGCGACATCCGTGCGGTACCGGCCGGTCACAAGACCCAGCCCGAAGCTGACGAGGGCAGCAGCCAGCCACGTTCCCGCGGCGATCGTGGCGATGAGGAAGCCGTGATCCACAGTCCTGAGCGGGACCGGCGACGGCAGTGTGAGATGAATCGCAAGCCAGACGGCGACCACCAGGAGGAAGGTGCGATACGGACGTCGCGCCCGCAGGATGAGCGCGCGTGCCCAACTCTCGCGGCGTGCGGTGAGTCGGGCGACCACCGAGGTGATCACCACGATCACGAGCACGGCGGCGAGCGCGATGAGAACAGCAATACCGAGCCCGATCCAAGATTTCCAGTCCGTCATGGGCCCAACGGTAAGCGACTTTACGCTGGATTCAAAAATGCTTCACCCCGATCTCACGCTGACGATCTCGGTTGTGCCGCGCGCGTTTGGTCAAGAAGTGTGGAACGTCGCGGACGAGCACGGCACCATCGATTTAGGAGAAGCTGCCGCGAACGATGGAGTTGCCCGAATGTGCGGGATTGCCGTTGTCGGGCTGCTCGGAGACATCGACGACCGGGTAGGCGTCCATGCTGATGTCAGCAGGCATTGCGAACCGCCCGGAGTCACCGACCAGAACGCCAAGGCTGATCAACTTCTTCAACGACGACGACATGATCCACACCTCGCGGAAAGCGCCGACGGATGCCGGCACTGAACTGAGGTTCACCACCAGCTCCCGCTGCCCCGAGCTCGTGTTCTCGACCATCGCCTCGCCTCGCGCCGTTGGCCAGTTCGGAAAGGCCTGCAGTGTTGTTGCCGCGACTACCGCCTCCGGTGGCCTGGGGTGAAAATCGAGAACCACAATGCCGCCTCCGATCCCAACGAGCAGCGCGATCGCCGCGACGATGGAGGTGACCGCCAGGGGAACGGTGCGTCGCCGCGAACGATCGGCCCGGTGATTGCGCGAGCGCGGACGCACGTGGTGATCCGAGCTTCTGGGCGCTCGGTCTTCGGTCGGGACGGCGGTAGCGCGGACCGCGGCCGCGATTCGATCCCACACTGCCGCACTCGGCGCCGACAGCTCATCGAGCAAGGGTGTCGAGCGGGCGAGTGCAACGACGTGCGAAAGCTGCTCCAATTGCGCCCGGCACGAGTCGCAGGCGTAGATGTGTGCTCGATCTCCCGAGGTGACATCCGGGTCCGAAATTGCCATCAGGGCAACGACCTCAGGATTCACGTGCTCCACCATCCACCTCCAAACGCTCTCGCAACACACTGAGGCTCCGACGTATATGACTCTTCACTGTGCCGAGCGGGAGATCTAAGCTCTGCGCTATCTGCACGTGGGTCAATCGGTCGAAGAATGCCATATTTATAATTCGGCGCGGCACCCCCTCGAGGCGGGAGAGCTCATCGGCCAAAAGTATGCGCTCGACGACGTCATCCGTCCACGCCAGCGAATTGCGATCAAGAGCCTGCACCATCGCCTCGCGATCGCGCCGGTCGCGCGCCCGTTTGTCGAGCGCGTCGACGATTTTGTTGTGGGTTATTCCCATCAGCCAAGCCGCCAGTTTTGCGCGAGCCGGATCGAACGTGTGTCGAGACAACCAGGCGGCGATAAAGACATGCTGCGTGACGTCCTCGGCATCGGTCACATTTCCCAGCGACCGAATCGCCAGCGAATACACCAGGCTGCCCCAGCGTTCGTAGATCACGGCGAGTGCAGCCTCGTCGCCGGCCAGGAAGTCGGCGACGAGGGAGGACTCGGCGTTGTCGAAAAGAACGTCCGCCATCTCTCCTCTTTCTGAACGACCGGGTGTGGTGAAGAACAGGGCCTCGGCGTTTATGGCTGTGGCGTGGCGATGACAGCGATGTTGTCGAGGTAATGTCCGGTCGCCGAGTTGAATTGACCCCCGCAGGTGATCAGGACCAGACGCGCCGCACCGGCCCGATCGAAATATGCCGACATGGGAGCTCCCGCCTTCGCGAACTCTTCCACTGCGGTCGTCACATAGTTCTGAACCGATCCGTCGCCCGCCTGCACGGCGAGCGGGGATCCGGCCGGCAGGTCCTTGATGCGACTGAACGGTCCGATCCCACCGATGCGGGCATCGATGTGCGCCACAATCACGGTCGTGCCGTTGGCCGACTTCGGACCCGGGCCGAATTCATACCAGCCGGCGATATGCGAATTCGCCGGGACCGCCATTTGACCGTCCTTCGCGAGGCCCTGCGGCACCACCTCCATGTCGACCGAGGCCGCCGGTATCGAGATATGGACCGGGGCGATAGGCGGGTGCATATCCTGGGCGGAGAGGCTGCCGTCCGTTCGCGGAATCGCGGGCCCGACGGCAGTGGGGAGCGGCTGAGGAGTCGGCGTGACGTGATACGTGGCGGCGTTCACGGCCGGTGCGGTGCATCCGGTGAGCACGGCCACGGCCAACACCACCAGTCCACCGACACCGAGCGACCAGCCCTGCTGTGCGTTCTGGGTCGCGATAGCCTGCGCTGCGGCTCCGGTTTCGCCGGTAGGAACTCCGGCAGGTGGAGTGTGCAGGCCCGAGATCGTCTGCACCGCGAGGGCGAGCGTGCTGGGGGCCGTCGCGCTCCCGTAGGCATACACGATGGTGTTGACGCCTTCCTTGATCGCAACGTCAGCCGGTCCGATCAGCGCCGGCGTGAGGGTTCCGGTTGCAGTGACCGAGGCCGAGACAGTGCCAGCAGCGAGGTTCAGAACCTTCTCGTTGGGGTTGGTCAGGTTGGAGACGACCGCCGCGCCACCCGCGACCACGTCAACGGCGGGGGCCGCGGCCACGTGGCGCACCGTCAGCCGCCCCTGACCCGGCGCTGTCTTCGAAATATCGTTGGTGAACAGTGTCGCCGTCGGCTTCCCATCCGCCTTCAAATGCGCGACCGCGGTGTAATTCATATTGGCGGCGAGGGGCAGATCCACCGGTCCGATGATCGTCCGGTCCGTCGCGGATGTAGCATTCGAGGGCGTGATCGCGACCGAGTAGGTGCCGGCGGCAAGCGCCAGCGGGCCGGCGACGGTGCCGGGGGTGAAGTCGTTAAGGGTGAGCTTGCCGTTGACCCACACATCGACGGTGGTGCCGGGGATGCCGTGTACGACTGACAATTCTGCGTCGCCGGGGGCGGCCTGTGCGGCCATAGGGGCAACCAAGGCTGCCAATGCGAGGGCACCAATCGCGGCACCGCTGAGGATTCGTGTTTTCATTGGGTTCTCCGGTTTCTTCCTGAGAGGCTCGTTCCCTGGGGGACAGGGAATTCGTTCTTAACCGGTACTTCCCGGCGGAAGAACTTTTGGATGCACCACGGGGTAGAAACTTTTCGCAGAACGCCGAATCAGGCGGGCTCTCCGCCATCGCGAGAAACCCATGCCGCCCATTCCAGGTCTCCTGGGGTGTGGCCTCCGGATCGGTCGAGGCGGTATCGCCCACGGGCTACCGTTCCTCTGGCCCGGTGGAGGCCCCGGTAGAATTGGATCTTCCGGCACGCCCTCGATCCAGGAGTCTTTGCGCCCGTGAGCATCCCCCACGTTTCTGCCCCCGACACCGTCTCTAACGCCGCCGCCACCTCCGACCGGGAACAGCCATACGCGGCCCTCGGCCTCACGGCGGAGGAGTATGCGAGCATCCGCGAGATTCTCGGACGGCGACCCACCAGTGGCGAGCTCGCGATGTACTCGGTGATGTGGAGCGAGCACTGCTCCTACAAGTCCTCGAAGATCTACCTTCGTCAGTTCGGTGACAAGACCACACCGAAGATGCGCGAAAACCTGATGGTCGGCATGGGCGAGAACGCGGGAGTTGTCGATGTCGGCCAGGGCTGGGCCGTGACCTTCAAGATCGAGAGCCATAATCATCCCTCCTATATCGAGCCGTTCCAGGGCGCCGCGACCGGCGTCGGCGGAATCGTGCGCGACATCATCTCTATGGGTGCCCGCCCGGTCGCGGTAATGGATGCCCTGCGCTTTGGCGCGATCGACAGTCCCGACACTGCCCGGGTGGTGCATGGCGTCGTTGCCGGCATCTCGTTTTACGGAAACTGTCTCGGCCTCCCGAACATCGGCGGTGAGACCTGGTTCGACTCCGTATACCAGGCGAATCCGCTCGTCAACGCCCTCGCCGTCGGGGTGCTGCGCCACGAAGACCTGCACCTCGCCAATGCCCGGGGCGTCGGTAACAGGGTCGTGCTGTTCGGAGCCCGCACCGGCGGGGACGGTATCGGCGGAGCATCCATCCTCGCCTCCGATTCTTTCTCGGAGGGCGGTCCGACCAAGCGGCCGGCCGTGCAGGTGGGCGACCCGTTCGCTGAGAAGGTGCTCATCGAGTGCTGCCTCGAGCTGTTCGCCGGTGACCTCGTCGAGGGCATCCAGGACCTGGGCGCAGCCGGAATCAGTTGCGCGACCTCGGAGCTCGCCTCCAACGGAGACGGCGGCATGTTCATCGAACTCGAGAAGGTGCTGTTACGGGACCCGACGCTCACGGCCGAAGAGATCCTCATGTCGGAGTCGCAGGAGCGGATGATGGCGATCGTCACCCCCGAGAAGCTCGAGGGATTCCTGGCCGTCACCGCGAAGTGGGATGTCGAGACGAGCGTGCTCGGAGCGGTCACCGACACTGGACGCCTCATCATCAACTGGCACGGTGAAGAGATTGTCAATGTACTGCCACGCACCGTAGCGGTGGATGGTCCGGTGTACCAGCGCCCTCTCTCCTACCCCACCTGGCTCGATGCGCTGCAGGCCGATTCCGCATCGTCGCTGCCCCGCGCCACCACTGCCGCCGACCTGCGCGATCAGGCCGCCACGCTGCTCGGCAGCGGCAACCTCGCCTCCAAAGAGTGGATCACCAACCAGTACGACCGCTACGTGATGGGCAACACGGCCCTATCGTTTCCGGACGACGGTGGAATGGTACGCATCGATGAGGAGTCCGGCCTCGGATTCGCCGTGGCCACCGACGCGAACGGTCGCTACGCCTACCTCGATCCTTACGCCGGAGCACAGCTCGCTCTCGCCGAGGCATTCCGCAATGTCGCCGTCACCGGCGCAACCCCGGTCGCTGTCTCGGACTGCCTCAACTTCGGCTCGCCGGAGAACCCCGAAGTGATGTGGCAGTTCTCCCAGGCCGTCAAGGGACTGGCCGACGGATGCCTCGAGCTGGAGATTCCCGTCACGGGCGGTAACGTGTCGTTCTACAACCAGACCGGTGACGTTCCGATCCATCCAACACCGGTGGTGGCAGTGCTGGGCGTGATCGCCGACGTTGCCGACCGCATCCCGAGCGGCTGGCAGGACGAGGGCAACAACATCTATCTGCTCGGCACCACCCGCGATGAGCTCGACGGATCGGCGTGGGCGGGAGTCATCCACTCGCACCTTGGTGGCCGTCCCCCGATCGTCGACTTCGCCGCCGAGCGGGCGCTCGCCGGCCTCATCAAGTCCGGTTCGGAGCAGAACATCATTGCCTCGGCCCACGATCTCTCCGACGGAGGACTAATTCAGGCCGTCTCGGAGTCGGTGTTGCGCTTCGGTATCGGCGCCAGGCTCTGGATCACCGAACTGATGGAACGGGACGGCGTCGACGCGACGGCAGCATTCTTCAGCGAGTCGGGCGCGCGCGCGATCGTCTCGGTGCCGCGCGAAGACGACGTGCGCTTCATCGGCCTGTGCGACGGGCGCGGGGTGCCCGCCCTGCGCGTCGGTGTGACGGATGGCACCGGCCTCGAGGTGCAGGATCAGTTCGCGCTCACCCTCGAGCAGCTGCGCGCCACCCACCGCGGCACGCTCGCCGAGCACTTCGGGCCGGTCGTCGGGCACTGAGGTCGGGCGGGGCAGCGCGGGTAGCGGGTGGGGCTTCGCCCGCGAGCGCCGAACCGTCACAAACTGCCGCCTGGACACCCCGGCACGACCCTTTGTGACGGTTCGCCCCCGGTATTCCGCTCCTCCACAGGGCAGCATCGACGTGACCTGTCACCGTTTGCTGCAACGCTGGCCCAGCCGAGGCCGTCGTCGACCACGATGGTCGGATGCGTCGAAATCATCCGCTCCCCCAGATTCTGGCCTCTCGACCGTTCAGCGTGAGGGAGGCTGCCGAACTCGGTGTCGGAGCCGGGCGACTTCGCGGCAACGACCTCAGCCGACCCTTCCATGGAACCCGGATTCCCGGTATTCTCCCCGCCGAGATTGCCGATCTTGCGGTCGCGTACGCCTCCCGGATGCCATCCGACCAGTACTTCAGCCACTGGACAGCCGCAGTGCTGTTGGGCTTCAGGCTTCCCGAACTCCGCGTGCAGCGCGCTCTGGACGTCTCGGTGCCATCACCGCGGCGGGCACCGAGGCTTCGCGGCGTGCGTGGGCATGAACTGCTGCCGAACGTGGGGATATCGACGCTGCCAAGCGGTCTCAGGGTGAGCGACGCAGTGGAGACCTGGTGCCAACTTGCGACCGAACTCTCCTGTGATGACCTGATCATTGCGGGCGACGGACTAGTGTGTCGCCAGTCTCCCCTCGCGACTCTCGCAGAGCTCACAGCTGCAGTTGCGACCTGGGGTACCAGACCGGGAAAGCGGGCTCTTCGGCGC
Source organism: Lacisediminihabitans sp. (assembly GCA_046597035.1). Lineage (GTDB taxonomy): Bacteria > Actinomycetota > Actinomycetes > Actinomycetales > Microbacteriaceae > Lacisediminihabitans. The sequence goes on along the minus strand of JBKJLH010000091.1, from coordinate 11,128 downwards.
GCACTGCCCGAGATCCGCTCGCGCACAGACTCGGCCCGCGAGACGATACTCCGGCTCATCATCGTCAGGGCTGGGCTGCCGGAACCCATCGTCAATTTCGCAATCTGCAATCGTTTCGGAGTAGTGATCGGCCTTGGCGACCTGGCGTACCCGATGTATCGGGTGCTGCTCGAATACGACGGCGGCCAGCATCGTTCCGACGAGCGCCAATTCCACATCGACATCGCTCGACTTGACGCCTTCATGGAGGAAAACTGGCGGGTGATCCGTGTCAACAAGAGCCTGCTGCAGAAGCGATCCACATTGCTCGACAAGGTGCGGAGGGCGCTGGTGGCATGGGCCTAGTGGAGGGGCTCGCCGACTGGCGTGGCGGGACAGGACTCGACGGCCCGGTAACCGTCAGAATTTGCGTGCACACACCTTTCTCAGAGCCAGAAGTGACTGTTCGCCGTGATGCCGGTCGGGTCAGGTACCGCCGTCTCACGCCGCGGGAAAGCTTGGCAAAGAGGGTTGAGGATCATTTGCGACGGATTGGCGAGGCGGACACAGTCCAAAAGTAGGCATCGGCGGGCAAGTCAGGCCCCGCCCGAGCCACGTCACCCGCCCGAGCCAAGGCACCCGCGAGCCACGTCACCCGCCGAACCAGGCCACCGGCGGACTCCCGCGGATCTAGACGGCGAACGCCTGCCCGACGAACTTCTCTGACGCCGCCCAGAGGGAAGCACCGAAGGCCGCACCGCTGCTGGATGCCACGGGCTTCTGCAGCACAGGAGGGCCGCTGAAGCCGCCACGTGGGCCCCAGTACTGGCCGCCAACGGCATCCGGATCGGTCGCGGCACGAACCGCGGACCAGGCGGCACGGTCCTTACCTCCCCCCACGAATGGAAGGAACCTGGTGAACCGTCGGCCGCCCGCGGAGGGCGTCAGCACGCCAGCACGTTCGGGGCTCAGGCCGTCGACACCGCTGCCCGGATGCACCACTAGCGCAGTGACGGAGCTGCGGGCAGCACGCAATCGCCGATCGAGTTCGAATCCGAAGGACTGCGTCGCGTGCTTGGACTGCCCGTACGCCGCGAACGGCCTGAACTTAGAAGAGCTCTGCAGGTCGGTGAGGTGCGCCTTCGTGAATCGAGTGGCCCCACTTCCCATGGTGACGACGCGCGAACCCGGGGTCGTGGCGAGCGTGGGATAAAGCAGCGTCGTAAGCAGGAAGTGTCCGAGATGGTTGGTGCCGAACATCACCTCGTTACCGTCGACGGTGTTCTCTCGCTGCTTGTTCGGCATGATCGAGCCCGCATTCTCGATGATCGCGTCGATGCGGCGGCCCTCCAGGACCGCCGCCGCCGCGCGGATCGACTCATATGACGAGAGGTCGAGCATCACGTGCTCGAGCTTCGCGACCGGGATGTGGGCGTGGATCGCCGCGATCGCGGCATCCGCCTTCTCCGCGCTTCGACACGCGATGATCACCTGCCCACCCGCGGCGGCCAGCTGCTCGCTGATGAAGTAGCCAATGCCGGCATTACCGCCGGTGACGACGAAGATCTTGCCGGCCTGCGAAGGGATTGCACGCGGGTCCCAGCTCATGCGGGGTGGGTGGTGATGGTGCCGGTACTGGCGATCTGCTCGTGCTGGTGGATGACCTCGGCAATGATGAACCCCAGAAACTTCTCGCCGAACGCCGGATCGAGATGGGACTCGGATGCCAGCGCCTTGAGCTTCTTGATCTGTTCGAGTTCACGCCCGGGATCCGCCGCGGGCAGACCACTTGCCGCCTTGAGGCGTCCCACCTGCTGCGTGAATTTGAAGCGCTCGGCGAGCAGGTGCACGAGCGCGGCATCCACATTGTCGATGCTCTGGCGAAGGCTCAGCAGCTGGGCGGCGGGATCGAGGGAGTCGGTCATGCTTCGAGGCTACCGTCCAGCCGCTCAGTCGACGAGTGTCAGCTTCACGTCGATATTGCCGCGCGTGGCGTTCGAGTAGGGACAGACGTGGTGGGCGGCATCCGCAAGCTCCTGGCGACGGTCCGCCGGCACGTGGGGCGCGTAGATGTCCAACTCGACCGCGATGCCGAATCCGCCTACGCCGTTGCTTCCGATGCCAACGCTCGCCGATACGGCGGAATCCGTGGTGTCGAGCTTCAGCGACCGTCCGACCGTGTGGAGGGCACTAAGGAAGCAGGCGGAGAAACCTGCAGCGAAGAGCTGTTCCGGGTTGGTGCCCTCGCCGCTGCCGCCAAGTTCCTTCGGCGGACGGGTGTCGAGGTCGAGACCGTCGTCTTCCGATCGAACGTGGCCGTCGCGGCCGCCCCCGGTGGCGAGGGCAATAGCGGTGTAAGAAATTTCCAAAAGTAAAGCCGACCATCTCTGACTGCGCCTTGACCGAGTAACGCGGCTACGTTCAGGCGCGGGTGCGGAAGAGCACCGGTCGGTCGCCTTGTCTCTCGAGTCGCCTCTCGAGACCGGCGCGCACCCGAGGCCAGTCGTCCACGATGATCGAGAAAACCGCGCTGTCGCGCCAGCTGCCATCGGACCTCTGAAGATCTCGGCGCACGATGCCCTCGAAGGTCGCGCCGATGCCGCCAATGGCCGCGCGGGACCGCTCATTGGTGGAATCCGCCTGGATCTTCACCCGCCCGAACCCGTGCTCGAATGCCGCACTGAGCAGGAGGAGCTTGGCCTCTGGGTTGACCGCAGTGCCCCAGACCCGAGGATCGTAGGCAGTCCAGCCGATATGCGTCGCCTCACGCTTCGGTTCAAAATCGGCCAGCGTCGTGGTGCCGACCAGTACTCCGTCGTGAGGGCCGCTGACCAGGAAGATGGCATAGGGGTTGCAGTCGTCCCATCGGAAGTAGGTCTCAGCCCACTCGGCGAAGTCCTCTGCAGTGTCGCGATACCCCGCGGCTCCTCCGCCCCATCCGCCCTCAAAGACCACCGGATATCCGATTGCCAGGAACAGCGCCGGCAAATGCTCGCGCCGCAGGGGCTCCAATCGCACAAACCGACCGGAGACAGCAGTGGGTTCGGGGCGCGTCGCAGTCACGGCTCCAGTGTGGCAGGGTGCGACAGGCTATCGGTGATCACGAGTGCGCGCCGTTGATGAACGATTTTGGGGAGCGATGCAGTAGTGAATAATGCAGGAGTGACCAACACCACCCTCTTCCTCAGTTCGGCCACTGCCTTCGTGCACCTGCTCGGCGAGATCCACGACGAGCAATGGTCCGCGCCCGGTCTCGGGTCGTGGAGCGTGCAGAGCCTCGCCGGGCACACGGCCCGTGCCATCCTCACCGTGGAGAACTACCTTGGCCAGGAGGAGCCCGGCGACGTGACCATCGCCACCGCCGAGGCCTACTACACCACCGTCTACCTCAGCTTCACGGATGACGCGGCCGTCGCGGCCCGCGGCGTCGAGGCCGGCGAATGGCTTGGCGCGAATCCCGTCGCCCAGGTCTCCGCCGCGCTCGCCAGGGCGAAGGCCGCCATCAACTCCCAGCCGGCGAACCGCATCGTGTCGATCGGAGGGATGGGCATCCGCCTCGACGAGTACCTCCGCACCCGCGTCTTCGAGCTCGTGGTGCACACGATCGACCTCTCGCGGGCCACCGGACTGCCTCACTCCCTACCACAGTCGGCGGTAGAGAATGCCGTCACACTTGCCGCCGCGGTGGCCGCCCGGCGGGGGTCCGGTGACGACTTACTTCTCGCCCTCACCGGCCGTGCTCCGCTCGTCGAGCACTTCAGCGTCGTCTGAAGTTCGCGGCAGCGGATTGGACACCGCCCGCGGATTCCGCACCGTTCGCGGATCAGCCGAGCTGCACGTGAGCGATCGACGCGAGGAAGGTACCCCAGCGGCGATACAACCTCGCGTAGTGGAACGTGCCATCGACGAAGTCGGACTTCTCAACGACGGGCATGATCACAAATTTTGCCTTTGGCGTTCGGGAGCAGGCCGCCGCAGCGATAGCTGAGAACCGAAGCGAGTCCTCATCGAGAATACGGCTGACCAGCGGGCCGACCTGCACATAGCCCGAGACTTTGGGAATCCCGGTAACGATGATCATTGCGCGCGACGAGGTCTTCTCTGCGAGGAAAGCAAGCACGCGATCGAGTTCCTGTTGCCAGCGGCGAACCGGCGCGAAGGAGAGCAGGTCCGTCGTGCCGGATGAGAACACGATGAAGTCGAGGCTGCCCAGCCCGTCGAGTGAGCGGATCGCGGCTGCAGTCGCCGCAAGACGGGGTCGATCGCTGGCGACGCTCTCCCATTCGACCCCTCTGCCCGTGGTGCGAGCGAGGCTGGCGGCGAACTGCTGTGCTGCGCCGAGTTCATAGCTGCTCACCCCAACGGAAGATCCGATGAGACCTCCGACGACGAGCACGTGAAGCAGGGACGGGCCCTCGATAAGACCGTTGGAGGCGTCGTCCGGTACCCCTGCGGCGAGTCGGGTCGGGGCGCCAGCCAGGTAGTTGAGGGCGATCAGCGGTCGCGCCAGTCGCAGAAATACCCGGACTGTGCGATGGCCGATCGATGGCCGATCACGCGCGGTCATCGCGCTGATTTATCAGCCCAGGAGGTCATGGCGAACCACGATGGCCTCTCGGTCGGGGCCGACCCCGATGGCAGAAATACGCGCACCACTCATTTTCTCGAGTGCGAGAACGTAGTCACGCGCATTCTTCGGCAGGTCGTCGAATAGTCGCACACCCGTGATGTCCTCGGTCCAGCCGGGGAACTCCTCGTAAATTGGAACGGCATGGTGGAAATCAGACTGTGACACCGGGACGTCATCGACCCGCACACCGTCGATGTCGTAGGCCACACAGACCGGAATACGCTCGAGGCCGGTGAGCACGTCGAGCTTCGTGAGAACGAAGTGGGTGACGCCGTTGATGCGCGCCGCGTACCGGGCGACGGGGGCGTCGTACCAGCCGCAGCGGCGCGGGCGTCCTGTGGTGGTGCCCCACTCGAAGCCCCGAGAGCGCAGGAACTCGCCGGATTCGTCATGTAGCTCCGTAGGGAATGGACCGGCGCCGACGCGGGTCGTGTAGGCCTTGACTACGGCGATCACCCGCTCCAGCCGGTTCGGGGCGACTCCAGAGCCCGTGGCGGCGCCGCCGCTGGTGGCGTTGGACGAGGTGACGAACGGATAGGTGCCGTGGTCGACATCCAGCATCGTCGCTTGGCCGCCCTCGAATAGCACCGTCTTGCCGGCATCGAGGGCGTGATTGAGTACGAGGCTCGTATCGGCGACCATTGGACGGAGCCGGTCAACATACGAGAGCAGGTCGGCGACGACCTCGTCGACTCCGATCGCGCGACGGTTGTATATCTTCACCAGCAGGTGGTTCTTCTGGTCGAGGGCGCCCTCCACCTTCTGGCGCAGGATGTTCTCGTCGAACAGATCCTGGATGCGGATGCCCACGCGGTTGATCTTGTCGGCATAGGCCGGTCCGATACCGCGACCTGTGGTGCCGATCATCCGCTTGCCGAGGAAACGCTCGCTCACCTTGTCGAGCGTGCGGTGATATTGCGTGATCACATGGGCATTCGCCGACACGAGCAAGCGCGAGACATCCACTCCACGCGCGGTGAGCGCCTCGAGCTCGTGGAACAGGACCTCGATGTCGACGACCACGCCGTTCGCGATCACCGGGACCACGCCCGGACTCAGGATGCCGGAGGGGAGCAGGTGCAGCGCGTACTTCTCGTCGCCGACGACAACGGTGTGGCCGGCGTTGTTGCCGCCATTGAATTTGACGACGTAGTCGACCCGCGGACCGAGGAGGTCGGTGGCCTTGCCCTTTCCCTCATCGCCCCACTGGGCACCGATCAACACAATCGCGGGCATGGCGAATCCTTACGTCAAACGGGGATGAGACCCAAGCCTACCAATCCGCATGATTTCCGGGGTTCTCGCTCCGGTGAGGTATCGCAATAACTTGCACAGTCTTGTGCAAGTTATTACACTTGAACCATGGCCACCGTCTCTTCTCTGCGCGCTCCCCGCCGCGACGCCGCCGCGAATCGGGAATCCCTACTCTCCTCCGCCCGGGTCGTCTTCAACCGGGATCCCACCGCCTCCCTCGAAGCCGTGGCAGCCGAGGCAGGCCTCAGCCGTCGCTCTGTCTACGGCCACTTCGCCAATCGTGAAAAACTGCTTCTCGAGCTCGTGACCACGGGCGCACAGCGGGTGGCGGCAGCGCTCGAGTCGGTGACGCATCCCGATCCACTCGTTCGCCTGGCACTCATCGCCTCGAGTCTGTGGCGCGAGGTCCAGAGCGTGCGCGTGATCGCGGTCGTCGCCGTTCGAGGTCAGCTCGCCCACCACACGATGAGCGCGCTCGGGGCGATCCGCGCCAACGTGCGCTCCGCGATCTCCGAGGGGCGGGCGGATGGCTCGATGCGCAGTGACCTGCCGGTCGAACGCCTCGCGCGGCTGGTGGAAGACACCGCACTGGTGGTGCTCGAGGACTCCACGGAGCATGCTCTCTCCGCCCGAGAGGGTGACCGGCTGGTGATGCTGATGACGCTCGCAGTGGTCGGACTGAGCTGGCGCGACGCCGCCGCCGTCATCGACGGGCGGCCCGAGCTGGCGTGGCCGGCCCACGCCCACAGTCCCATTTCGGCAGACGGAACCCTCGACTGATGCGCGTGCAACTTCTTCAAGTCGCCATCGGTCGCGGTCTCGGTGCCGCCGTCCCTGCCCTCGACCTCATCGTCGATGGACCGGTGCCCGTCGTCATCGCGGTTCAAACGGATGAGCGCCCACTGCTGGTCTCAATGCTGCTGGCCGGGCGCATCCGCAGTGACTCCGGGCGCGTGCTCGTCGACGACCAGGAGAATGCCGACGAGTTGCGCCGACGTACTGCGCTGGTCGACACCCCGATCGTGGCCGAACCAACGGCCGGTATCAGCCTGAAGACCGTGGTCGCAGAGGAATTCTCCTTCGCTGGCCTGCCGACCTCGGGGCGCGCAGTACGGGCATTCCTCGCCGATCACGGACTCGCCGACTACGGCTCGCTGCCGATGCGTGCGCTGCTCCCGGCCGACCGCATCCGATTGCTCTGCGAGCTCGCAGTGCTGCGTGCCGGGGTCGAGGGTATCGTCATCACCTCGCCCGAGCGCCATGGCGGCGAGCCCACCGAGTGGTACGGACCGCTCGCAGCCCTCGCCGAACGCGGCGTGACCGTGGCCATTGTCACCGACTACGCGACGGCTGGCATGCTCGTGGCGCTCGGTGCCCGCGATGGCGCCGAACCAGAATCCGTCACCCCCGAAGACTCCGCCGAAAGCGACCTGCCGTGAAAATCTTTCCCCTCGTCCGCGCCGAGTTCGCGCGCCTCACCGCGAGCCGCATCGGCATCGCCTCCCTCATCGCGCTCATGACGGTGCCACTCGTCTACGGCGGCCTGTACCTCTGGGGCAACCAGGATCCATACTCCAGCCTCGCCAAGGTACCCGCCGCCCTCGTCGTGCAGGACATCGGAACCACCGTCGACGGCGCTGCAACCAACTACGGCAGAAAGGCCGCACAGTCCCTGCTTAAGGACCAGAAGTTCGGCTGGGTCGAGGTGACCGCCACGAAGGCCTCGGCCGGCGTGAAGAACGGGACCTACGACTTCGGCATCACTTTTCCCGCAAGCTTCTCCGCCCGGCTCGCGTCGACTTCGGGGCATACCCCTCGCTCCGCGGAGCTGCGGCTGACGACCGACGACACCAACAGCTACCTCTCCACCACCATCGCCAAGCAGGCCGCCGAGGCCGTCAGGGTCGAGGTCGCGAAAGAGGTCGGGGCGAAGGCATCCGTCACACTTCTTGGCGCGGTCGGCGATCTTCGCAACGGCCTAGTACAGGCCGACAACGGAGCGACCGCACTGGCGGATGGCGCGGCCAGCGCCGCCACGGGTGCGGCGTCCCTCGGCTCGGGCAGCGTGACCCTCGCCAGTGGAGCTAGCACACTCGAAAGTGGCCTCGCCAACCTCGATGCGAAGGCCTCCGCTCTCCCGGCCTCGGCAACGCAGCTGGGCAGCGGTGCCTCGAGCGTGTTCAACGGGGCCGCGAGCGCCTCAGCCGGCAGTGCAACCCTCGCTGGCAAGGCGGGCCAGGTGGTGACTCTCGCCGCCAGCATCCGATCACAGGTGGCCTCCGAACTGGCCGCTGCCGGAGTCGATCCCGCCGTTGCCGCGACGGTCGACACGCAGCTTGCCGGGGTCTCGGGCGCGACCGCCCGAATAAGTACGGGCACGTCGACGCTCGCCGCGAGTCTCGGTACCCTCGCGGCCGGCGCGGCACGGGTCTCCGCCGGGGCATCCACCCTGAACTCCTCGGCGCCCGCGCTCGCCACTGCAGTGCACTCGGCGTCCACCGGAGCGGCGAGTCTCGCAAGTGGTGCGGGTGCACTCCGGGCCGCCGCATCCGCGCTCCAAAGCGGCACGGCCGAACTCGCGACCGGATCCGCGAGCCTCAGGTCCTCGCTCAGGGATGCTGTCGTCGCCGTGCCTGTTACGACCGCGGCTGGCCGCACGTCGACCGCCGATCTCATCGCCGACCCTCTCGCGGTGAAGCAGAGCGCCATCACCAAGGCGGCCAACTATGGGGCCGGACTCGCTCCCTTCTTTCTGGCTCTCGCGTCGTGGATCGGCATCTATGCGCTCTTTCTGCTGGTGCGCCCGCTCTCGCGTCGGGCGCTGACCGCGGTACGTCGCCCGATCCGCACGACCCTGGCCGGTTGGCTCACACCCGCACTGCTGGGAGTCGTGCAGATGGTGGGGCTCTTCGCCCTCGTGACACTCGCCCTTCACCTACCCGTGGCGAACCCCTTGGGCCTCGTCACCTTCATGGCCTTCGTGGCAATCACCTTCGCCGCGATCGTGCTGGCTCTCAACGTGCTGCTCGGCAGCGTCGGGCAGTTTCTCGCCCTGGTCTTCATGGTGGTGCAGCTGGTAACCGCGGGAGGAACCTTCCCCTGGCAGACGCTCCCCGGGCCCCTCGCCGCACTGCACCAAGCGCTGCCGATGAGTCATGCCGTTGACGGCATCCGCCAGCTCATGTACGGCGGACTGAGCGCCAGCGTTTGGTCGTCGATCCTGCCGCTGGCGCTCTGGCTGGTCGGCTCGCTCGTGGTCTCGGTGCTGGGGGCGATGCGCCAGGGCCGGTTCCGCATCCTGCGCGAGCTTCGTCCGTCGCCAATCGGGGCGTGAGCGGGCTTCGCCGCGCCCGCTAGGCCGCCGGCTTCCCCGGCCACCGGGCCTGCACCCCTCTTGCGAATCGACTTGGTAGTCGTTGCGGGCGGGCGGCACTTAAAGTCGCATCTACTACCAAGTCGATTCGCAAATGTGCCCTACTCGAGAACGCACCAAAGCTTGTCACTCGAAACTCGCGTGCTGCGTCACCCACGCGTGCATCGCCACAGCGGCCGCGGCGGATGCATTGAGGCTCCGGGTCGATCCGAACTGGCTGATCTCCACGATGGCTTCGGCCGCGGCAATGGCTTCCGCGCTGAGGCCTGGCCCCTCCTGGCCGAACAGCAGGATGCAGGCCGGTGGAAAGTCGAAAGTCTCGATGATCACCGAGCCGGGCACGTTGTCGATCGCGATCACCGGCAGGCAGGCATCCCTCGCCCAGGAGGCGAAACTCTCGACGTCCGGGTGATAGATCACGTGCTGGTAGCGGTCGGTCACCATCGCGCCGCGCTTGTTCCAGCGCTTGCGGCCGATGATATGAACGGTATCCGCCGCGAAAGCATTGGCGCTACGCACGATCGATCCGATGTTCATATCGTGCTGCCAGTTCTCGATCGCCACATGGAACGGATGCCGCGATACGTCGAGATCCGCGACGATCGCCTCCATCGTCCAGTAGCGATAACGGTCGATGACGTTGCGCGAGTCGCCGTTTTGGAGAAGCTCGCGGTCGTATCGTTCTTCCGCTGGCAGCTCACCCTTCCACGGGCCGACACCATTGGTTGTGAGCTCGACGCTCGGGTTGGGGGGGTCTTCTGGCACGGCTTCGAGGGTACCGGCTCGCCGAGGGAGTCGCGCGACCGATCGCACCGATCGCGCCGCAACCGTTTCGAGGTCCCGCCGATCGAATCCCGCTTCTCGCGCAGTTGTGTCGTGAGGCGCGATTTGTGTACCGGTGAGCACTCGGTCACAAATCCGCCTCACCCCCACACCATTGACTCCGCCTACACCCCAGCATCGACGTGAGTGCAGCAGCCAGACTTTGCCAACGGGTGACAGCCATTCGGCTGCCGAGTGGACTCATAACGGGAAATCCTTCTGCGAGGTCAGCGATGTGCTGCTCAATCTCGAGCACACCATCGACGTGCGAGGGGGACAGGCGTGTGTTCGCAAGGCACACGGCATAACAACACCGAGCTTGCCTGCACTGAGGCCATCGTCGATCTCGAACGCGGCCACTCGCGCTTCATGCAGGCCGTCTCCACCCGGTTGGCGGTTTCTGCCGGCAGCACTGACCGTCCCGAACGGCCCAGCGCCCCCGCGGTCGATGTCGCGGTCGATGTCGCGGTCGCGGTCGCCACGATCCAATGCTGGCTTTCCGCAGAGGCTTAGGATGCTCCGGGTCCGTGCGCCTCCTCGGGCTGAACCGCGAGACCAGGAGGTGCGCTTTCATTCAGTTGTTTCGACCGCCCACAGCATCGCTCCGGGGCATGGCCCCGTGCTGATGCCCGACGGCATCCCCCTCCATACTGTCGACTTCTCCTTCCCAGTACCGCGAGAAAGAGCTTTCCCACTTCACTCAGCCGGGGCGTCGGCCGGTGCGATAAAGGTCGGGTGTTGCCTGTGCTTATGACAAAGACCGTGATCGCCGCCAGCGGGCTTGATTGTGCGATCGAAAAATGGGTCGATTCGCCACCCGAATCAGCGCTGCTCACGACAAGCGCGAGCTTTCACTTGAGCCCGGCATGGACGGCACGTCCTGGCTGACTGCCCATTTGGCCTCAGCGACCGCCGAAGCGATAGACAACCGCGTGACGGATGTCGCCACCCATCTCCCGTCGGCGATCGAGCCGCGCACCCTTACCCCAGTGCGGGCGGATGTCTTCGGCGAGCTGCTCATCGATGGCGTGGTGCCTGCCGACCATCCGCGTCTGCCCGACCTCGGCCGC
>JBKJLH010000178.1:0-4064 GCA_046597035.1 Lacisediminihabitans sp. | reverse complement strand
GATTCTCTGGCAGCACCTGTTCTGGTTCTTCGGGCATCCGGAGGTGTACATCATCGCGCTGCCGTTCTTCGGCATCATCACCGAGGTACTTCCGGTATTCAGCCGTAAGCCGATCTTCGGCTATAAGACCCTCGTCTATGCGACCATCTCCATCGCGGCGCTCTCGGTCACGGTGTGGGCTCACCACATGTACGTCACCGGCTCGGTGCTGTTGCCGTTCTTCTCACTCATGACAATGTTGATCGCCGTGCCGACAGGGGTGAAGATTTTCAACTGGGTTGGCACGATGTGGCGGGGCTCGGTGACTTTCGAAACACCGATGCTGTGGGCGATCGGATTCCTCATCACCTTCGTGTTCGGCGGTCTCACCGGCGTTATCCTCGCCTCGCCTCCGCTCGATTTCCACGTCTCCGACACCTATTTTGTCGTGGCTCATTTCCACTACGTGGTCTTTGGCACGGTCGTGTTCGCCATGTTCAGTGGCTTCTACTTCTGGTGGCCCAAGTGGACCGGTAAAATGCTCAACGAGCGTCTCGGCAAGATCCATTTCTGGTTGCTGTTCATCGGTTTCCACACCACCTTCCTCGTGCAGCATTGGCTCGGCGTGATGGGGATGCCTCGCCGCTACGCCACCTATCAGCCGCAAGACGGCTTCACCTGGATGAACCAGCTCTCCACGGTCGGCGCGATGATACTCGGTGTGTCGATGCTCCCCTTCATCTTCAACGTCTACATCACCGCCCGCACCGCGCCGCGTGTGACGGTGAACGACCCGTGGGGCTACGGACGCTCGCTCGAGTGGGCGACATCCTGCCCCCCGCCGCGTCACAACTTCACCTCGATTCCGCGCATCCGTTCCGAGTCGCCGGCCTTCGACCTCAACCATCCGGAAGCAGGCATCCCGGTCGGGATCGGGGGAGTCGGTCGCTACAAGGATGCGCCAGATGCCGCCACGTATGACGTCGCTGACGGACAGGTGAAATAGAAGAATGAATGCCCAGGCTCGAATCTTCTGGATCCTCTGTGGTTTTTTCGTCCTGGTGGACATCATCTATACGACCTGGAGCATCATCCAGCACAACGACGGGTACGTCACTCAGCTCGCCGGTACAGAGGGTGGGGGTGTGGGGTATCCGGTCGACTGGGTTGGAACGGTCACACTCGGGCTCGCTTCCATCCTCTCGGCGTTCATCGCGTTCTACCTCGGTCGCACCAGCAAGTCCGTCGGTGGGGTGTTGCCCGAAGACCGGCTGGATGCAAATATCGACGACGGCGATCCCGAGCAGGGATTCTTCAGCCCGTGGAGCTGGTGGCCAATTATGCTCGCCGCTGGGGGTGCCTTGCTGTTCATGGGAATTGCTATCGGGGTGTGGATTGCCTTTATCGGTGTCGCGATCACGCTGATCAGTCTCGTAGGGTGGGTCTATGAGTACTACCGCGGAAACTTCGCCCGCTAGCCCCACGAATGTTCGACTGGCAGCACCGAGCGACGCCGATGCCGTTTTCTCCTTGGTCGAGCAGCTCGGTATTGGAGAGAAGCCGATCCGCAAATCCTTCGTTGATGCCTTTGCGCACGCGGTCGAACCGAGTCGGGATCATCTCCTTCTTGTAGCGGAGCTCGATGGGATCGTTTCTGGTTACGCATACACGACAATCGCGCGTCTGCTGTACACGAATGGCGACTCTGCCCAATTACAGGAGCTCGCCGTGAACACTCCGGCTCGTGATCGGGGCCTCGGAAGCCTGCTCGTGTCCGCGATCGAGGAGGAGTGTGGATTGCGCGGCGTGCGCCAGCTCACCGTCGCTAGCAGCCATGCAGCACGCTTCTACGAGCGCCTCGACTACCGTTCGACGTCCGACTTCCTCAAGAAGAGTTTCATCAGCGACTGATGACCACAGTGCGGATGTTTCGCCGACGCGCGAATCCTCCGAACTTCCGAATGCAGGAGACTCTGCCGAGAGGTCGGACCGTGTGCCGACACCTGTTCCTCGCGTGCAGGCGTCAACTTCGCACCCTCAGGGGGCGTGCATCCGTGCGAAGTTGACACCCGAGGCGGTTCACCGGGTAGTGATTCGGTCGGCCAATGTCGTGCGGTGTCACTTTTACACCCTGCGAGACACCACTGCCGTGCGAAGTTGACACCTGACGACGTTCTCAGAGACCGGGAGCCCCCCCGCCCAAGGCGACGCAGTCGCGGGATCTCTCAAGGACCGCCGACGGCCGGTCGGGCGCCCTCATCAGGTCCGCCCCGAACAGCACGACAAAAGCCCCGACCGATGGTGCTGGTCGGGGCTTTTGTGCGATAACCGCGTGGTGACTAGTGGTGGTCGGAGCGTTCCAGATCCGTCTTCGTGGCCGGCGCAATGCGGTCCTCGAAGAACCAGTGAGATAGGGCTGCGCGGGTGCGCTGAGCCCCCGAGATGTGTCCGTTGGCATCAGGACGGATCATCAACGGGGTGTACTCGTTGTAGCTCACCAGACGCCAGCGCTCGTAATCGTCGAGCTGCTCGTGCACCTCGATGTACTCGCCACCAGGGAGTCGTACGATGCGCCCGGACTCGAAACCGTGGAGAGCGATCTCACGATCCTTCTTCTGCAGGCCGATACAGACGCGCTTCGTGATGAAGAACGCCAGCACCGGGCCGAGGAAGAAGAGCACCTGAAGCACATGGATGACCCCCTCGATGGTGATCTTGAAGTGGGTCGCCATGAGGTCGGAGCTTGCTGCCGCCCAGAGCACCGCGTAAAACGTGACTCCTGCCGCACCGATCGCGGTGCGTGTCGGCGCGTTGCGAGGGCGCTCAGCGATGTGGTGCTCACGCTTGTCACCCGTGATCCAGGCTTCCACGAAGGGATAGGTCGCAACAATTCCGAGGAATGCAATCAAGACCACAGTGATACTGATGAGGTTGAAGGAGTAGGTGTGGTTGAACAACACGACCTCCCACCCCGGGGGAATCAGACGTAACATCCCATCTGCGAACCCGATGTACCAGTCCGGCTGGGTACCAGCAGATACGGGAGAGGGGTCGTACGGCCCATAGGTCCAGATCGGGTTGATCGTGAAGAACGAGGCGATTAGTACGATCACTCCGAACACCACGAAGAAGAAGCCTCCGGCCTTCGCGGCGAAGAGCGGCATGATCGGTACGCCCACGACGTTGTCGTTGGTGCGGCCGGGCCCGGCGTATTGGGTGTGCTTGTTAACGATCATCAGCAGCAGGTGCGCACCAAGGGCCGCGACCAGGATGGCCGGAAGCAGCAGGATGTGGATCGAGTAAAACATCGCTACGAGCTTTGTTCCGGGGAATTCTCCGCCGAAGAGCAAGTAGGAGATCCAGGTTCCCACCACCGGGATACCCTTGATGATTCCGTCGATGATTCGCAGCCCGTTGCCCGAGAGCAGGTCGTCGGGGAGCGAGTATCCCGTGAATCCCTCGGCCATGGCGAGTACGAAGAGCACGAAGCCGATGAACCAGTTGATTTCGCGCGGCTTGCGGAATGCGCCGGTGAAGAACACGCGAAGCATGTGCAGGCCGATAGCCGCAATGAACAGCAGTGCTGCCCAGTGGTGGATCTGGCGGAACAGTAGGCCGCCCCGCACATCGAACGAGATGTTAAGCGAGGACGAATACGCTGCCGACATCTGGATGCCCTTGAGCGGCACGTAGGAGCCGTCGTAGGTTACCTGCGCCATAGACGGCTGGAAGAAGAATGTCAGGAACGTGCCCGAGAGCAGGATCACGACAAAGCTATAGAGCGCAACTTCGCCGAGCATGAAGGACCAGTGGTCGGGGAAGATCTTGCGACCGAGCTCCTTCACCAAGCCCGAAATGCTGGTGCGTTCATCGATGTAGTTGGCTGCAGCCCCCGTGAATCGGGCCCCACGGCTGGGTGCTGCTGCCATCGACGTCTCGGTGAGGGTCGGGGCGGCAGCGGGCTTGGTTTCAGTGACGGTCATGCTCGCTCCCAGAAACTCGGTCCGACGGGCTCATGGAAGTCGCTCTGCGCGATGAGATAGCCCTCGGAGTCGATCGCGATGGGCAACTGCGGCAGCGGGCGT
>JBKJLH010000142.1:0-3747 GCA_046597035.1 Lacisediminihabitans sp. | reverse complement strand
CGTTGGACAGCCCACCGCTCCAAATACATTGAAACAGTCCCCGCAACCCAATCCATATCGAAAATCGTATCGGGTCAACGCACACCGTGACCGGACCCTGGTTCCCGGCACCCACGTACCGGTGAGACCCACGTTCCGCTGGTGGGACGATTAGTACGACAGCTTGCGTTGATCTTGGCCATTAAAATTCGATATGGACTGGGTTGCGGGGACTGTTTCAATGTATTTGGAGCGGTGGGCTGTCCAACGCACCGGCGAGATAGTCGTCACGCCTTCAAGCTGGTTGGTTCCCGGTCTTTGGCGTGATCGAAACGTCATGCTGAAGGTCGCTCGGATCGCTGAAGAAGCCCGCGGCGGGCGGGTCTTGGCATGGTGGGCCGGTTCTGCTGCCGCTGATGTGTTTGAGGTCACTGACCAGGCGATCCTTATGGAGCGAGCGTCTAGGCAACGAAACTTGACCGCTATGTGCCGGGCCGGCCTTGATGACGAAGTCACCCATACCCTCTGCGACACCATCGCTTCCCTGCACAATGTGCCGGGCAATGGGCCTGCTCCCGCCGACGTCGTTCCCCTGTCCGTCTGGTTTCACGATCTGATCGAGCCAGAAGCTGCGCAGCTTGACACAAAGAACATTCATCGGGCGGTAGCGGTGGCACGGGAGTTGCTGGAGGCGTCAGCTGCAGAAAAGCACCTAGTCCTTCATGGGGATGTGCACCATGGCAACGTTCTCGATTTCGACGGCCGGTGGTGTGCCATCGACCCGAAGGGCCTGTTCGGTCCCCGTGGATTCGACTACGCCAATATCTTTTGCAACCCGGAAACCGATTTGGCTCTGTCAAATTTTCACCGCCGGCTCGCGATCGTCAGCGAGCACTCCGGAATCGACGTCGACACAGTGCGGGCGTGGGTGATCGCATGGTGTGCGCTCTCGGTCGCCTGGACCACTAACAGCGGTGGTCAGCCCTGGACCGCCCACGCGATCTTGGGCGAATTCGGTTAGCCTCACGCGCACGCGCTAAAAGTGAATTGGCGTCCGGTGATAGTGCCCCTTACGGGCGGCCTCTCTGGCTAAAAAGCGGTTCCCAGCGCCCTCTCCTGAGCGCTTTAAATCCCACCCGCTGATCGTCCGGCTTACGGACGTAGCGTCCACAGATCCTTTGACTGTCGGGCGGCGCACGTTGCAAACAGCGACAGTCAACTTGTCGTTTGCGTCGTGGGGCTGCGTGCTGCGCGAAGAAACGCTGGTCTCCAGCGGCGTGGAATGCTGGGGCAGGTTGTTGCTGACTACGTGCAGGGAAGTCAGATCGATTCATCGGCTGTCAGATCATGGCGGCAAAAAACTTGGAACGCATCTTTGTAACGGTTCGGGGACCGGCGGACACTACTAGGTATGGATGAGTTGCAGCTATGGTCCGCCGCCCTCAAGGGTGACGACCGTGCGTTCTCCAAGATTTTCGATAAGCATCAGGTTCGTGTCGTGCGCCACGCCGCCCACTTTTTCGACGAACGATGCGATGCGGAGGATGTTGCTGCGGTCGCGTTTCTGGAATTGTGGCGATTGCGTCGGCGGGTACGGATCGTGAACGGTTCGGTGCTCCCGTGGCTGTTGGCCACGACGACCAATGTTGCCCGCAACACGATCAGGTCTTTTCGGCGTTACAACCATCTGCTGCATTCCCTCCCGCGTGACAGCAACGCGATGACTGATCCTGCGGAAGCAATCGAAAACCAGCTGAGCAGCCAGCAGGCTCGCCTCCTGGAGCATGCGATGCGTTCGATAAGTCGCACCGATTCGACGCTGTTGATCCTGACCGCCATCGAGGGCTTGTCAACTGCGGACGCTGCCCGAGCGATCGGCATAAAACCGGACACGGCCCGAGTGCGACTGCATCGGGCGAAGGCAACTGCCCGCCAAATTTTGAACATCCCGGAGGTCACCCCATGATCGGTTTCGAACCCAGCTACGCCACTGCTCTGCGTGCGGAACTACAACGGCGTGTGCGCGCAGCCGGGCGTCCCATCTGGCGGCGTCCGCGAGCGATCGTGAGCCTTGCCGCGGTAATCGCTGCTCTCGCGTTGGGCGGGACGGCGGCGGCCACCGCCGGGTACATTGTGCTTCCCGGGTCACCCAACGCTGTGCCTCTCGGAAGGGCAATCGTGGCCGAACATCACGGAACTGCCACTGTTGACCTTGGTGTCGTGCCTGCGGGCGCGACGGACATCGCCGTGGAATTCTGGTGCCTCAGCGCCGGGACCTTCATGCTCGGTGACGGCTCCAAAGTGATCTGCGGCCTGTCTGATATTGGCTCTCGATCCGGTGCGACTCTGCCGCTCGCGGACGGCCAGCATTCCACGACAGTCCGAACCTCCGACAACGCGTTGTGGCGACTCAGCGCCGCGTACGTCAACTCCACCACGACACCCTGGGCGATCAATGGAGCCGGGAAGACGTTCGGGGTAGCCAATGAGCACGGCACACCGGACCTCATCTCAGTAGCAACAACGGATGGCAAGTACGGATACGCCTTCGCGAAGCAAATCGCGGACGCCGACGGCTCGACCGCCGCGACCGGATTCACCTCCCCTCAGCAGGCCCTGGACTGGCAGAAGAACATGGCCGGGAAGACCATCATCGTGCCCGTGTATCTCTCTGACGGGAAAACTCGAATCGGCGACTTCATCGTGTCCTACCCACCCACCAACTGACCCCGATCGAGCGGTTCGCCCGAACCTCGGACCCTGTCGATCCGGGTGCTGCTGCTGACACTCACCGACCGCGCAACGACCCGATCATTCGACACGAGACATAAGCCCCGGCAATCGCACTCACAAGCCTTCAAGCCCAGGCGTCCTCACCCCCGATAACTGGCCGGCTGGTGGAGAAACTTTCCGCTGCCTCCCCAGCCGCGTATCCCTCGAAGGCCGAAGATCCGCACTGAGCTCCACAGCTCGTCCCGGTAAGGGTTCCGCTTGCGGGTGCCCCTCCCGGTCGGAATCTGTCTGTGATCGCACTTCAGCGAGTACCCGAAAAGCCGTCGCGCTGAGGGTCCCGCTTGCGGGCACGAACAGGCAATGTCTCGCAAACTCGTATGTCCCAAAAAAATTAGTAGCTCGCAGGCGGGCCGAGTCGCAACTATTCGCGCCGAACTGCGAACGCTCGGGGAGAGGGACTGGTGACGATTTAGCTGAGTCAATGACGTCAGCAGTCGCAGGTGATGTGTATGGGCGTAGGTTGACGCCTGGGGTCAGGATCCACGCATGAGGTGTGGGGCCCTTTTTCCAGCTTCATCCAAGGCTGTCATCGTTGCCACCGCGATCACGCATGCCCACATTTCATGAAGTGACTTCCAGGAAAAAAGGTCCCCCACGAACACTTTTCCGACCCGCAAGTCCGGGAATGGCACGAATACGGTGTTGGGTCCGTGTGAGTAGCCGCCAGTTCAACCTGATTGAGACGGTGGATTTGCAGTGTCAGTAATTTGAGTAACCACAGTGGCATGTCCTGAAAGTCGCCCATCGGGGGAATTGCGGCCAAAACTATGCGGCAATCTGCTGTGGCACGATCCTGAATGTGACCTATGAGCGTCCCCAGATTGGCGGCCCACCGTGTTCAGCTTGTGGCGAGCAGTACGTCGGGGACACCGAACATGATGATGACCACATCAACGTCGGCGGCCCCTAGATCATCCATTCGCTCCACCTTCGCGATGGTGAGGTCTGTAGCGCCGATAGTCGCCCACCGGCATC
>JBKJLH010000119.1:0-4228 GCA_046597035.1 Lacisediminihabitans sp. | reverse complement strand
GACGAAAGCCGCAGGGGGTGGAGCCCCGTGCGGCAATCGAGCTCCCCGACTTGGACTCGAACCAAGAACCGCCGCATTAACAG
Source organism: Lacisediminihabitans sp. (assembly GCA_046597035.1). Lineage (GTDB taxonomy): Bacteria > Actinomycetota > Actinomycetes > Actinomycetales > Microbacteriaceae > Lacisediminihabitans. Next base: position 4,145 of record JBKJLH010000119.1, on the reverse strand, counting down.
TGCGATGCTCTGCCAATTGAGCTATCGAGGATTGTACGAAAGAGCGTCTTTACTTTACCAAAGGAATGCCCTGCAGCAAATCGTGCGCTGGGCTGCCTGGATTCTATAGTGCTCGTCGCTCAACCGATGTCCCTAGAGTACCGGCAGCAGGAAGGTCGGTGATGCAACATCAAGCGGCGAGCCGATCGGATGAGGAATACCGGTTGCCGGATCGATGCGGAATGCCGTCACCGTGGACGAGCGCTGGTTCGCGACCAGCAGCATGTCGCCGGCGCCATGTCCCGGTATGACGCACAGGTGTCTCGGCCAGTCGCCGCCGCTCGGAATCGTTGCGACCGGGCACAGGTCTGACGCCCGGATCACTGCGATCCGGTTCGAGCCACGGAGCCCCGTGTACAAAAAGGTGCCCGAACTGTCGGACGCCAGCGCGGCGGCGTGATCATCGTCGACCCAATCGTCGGCGATCGTTCCCGCCGCTATGACCTGTCCATCCGCGTCGAGCGCGAAGATCGTACCTCGCAACTCACCGAGTAGGATCACGCGACCGTCGTGAGACCGCAAGTCTCGCGGGCCGGTTCCCGGGGGGAGTAGAACCGATGCTGTGCGCTCGAGACTTCCGCCAGAGATCGAGTGCACGTGCACTCGATCGGCACCGAGGTCGGCGCTGAGTATCGTCGATCCTCGCACGAGCGTCGCGTGTGCGTGGGGACTCGCCTGCACGGGATTCGGTCCGCTTCCCCTCGAGGCGAGAGTCTGGATCCGCTCACCGATCACGCCATCGCTCGCCAGGGGGAATATATCGATCGAGCCATCATGATAGTTGGAGACGTACAGGCGGTCACCGGTGACGCTCACGTGACACGGGAAGCCTCCGCTGGTCGGCTGGCCCCCCAGTGGCTCGAGCGCGAAGCCGGGACCTGGTCGGAATGCCTCTATGCGTCCAGCTTCGCCGGTACCGAATTCATCGGTGGCGTAGAGCACTCCCGTGGCGCCGGAAGCGAGAAACGACGGTGACGGGGTGGGAGTAATGCCGACGACCTCGAGGCCCGTCCCATCCGCATCGCAGCGAAGCAGGGAGATGCCCTCTGCCGTGCCGCCCATCGTGGAGGTGTAGCCGCCGACCCGGAGATGCAATCCGGTCAATAGCCGACACTCGGATCGACGATGCCGATGAACCGGCCATCTCCAAGGAAGCCGGCCACATTGGCACTAATACGTTCGGCGAGCAGCGGGCCCGTCATCGCCGGGGTATCGGCGCTGTGGGGAGTGATGAGGATGTTCGGTGCAGCCCACAGCGGATGACCTTCCGGCAGCGGTTCCGGATCGGTGACGTCGAGGCCGGCGCCGGCGATCTCGCCGGATTCGAGGGCCGCGACCAGCGCATCCGTATCGATGAGATCGCCCCGCGCGATGTTGACTAGCACGGCGGAATTCTTCATCAGAGCAAATTCTACCGGCCCGAACAAGTGGCGCGTCGCTGCCGTCGACGCGGCGGCGATCACCACCACATCGGCGATCGGCAGCACCTCGCGAAGCCTGTCGCTGGTGACGGAGAGCTGCGTACCGGCGAGTTCGCCGGTGCTTCGACGCACAATCGTCACTCTCACATCGAACGGCTCGAGCAGCCGGATGAGCTCGATCGCGATCCCTCCGGCGCCCACGATCAGCACGGACAGACCGAAGAGCGAGGTCCCGGCCTTCGGGCCGGTGGGCCAACCGGTGGCCCGGACGCGCGTAGGGATGACGCGCAACAGGGCAAGCACCAGGGTGAGCGCGTGCTCCGCGACCGGCTGCGAATAGGCACCCTTCGCGCTCGTCCACAGCGGTAGTGGCCGGTCGATATACGAGCCGAGGAGCGTGCCGAAGGTATCGACACCCGCATAGGGAAGCTGCACCCAGTCGATAGCGGGATGGGAATCGAGCGTGTATTTCAGCGCATCCGCACCACCGTAGGAGAGCCAGATGAGCCCGCGGGTCTGCGGCCCGAGCGGCACCAGCTCGCCGCCCGCCGCGGTGACAACCGCCGCGACCACCGAGACCAGGGCATCCTCTGCGCCCGCGAGGGTCGCAGCGGCTGGCACGATCGTGATCGCTCCCGGCTGCGGACGGCGCTGGGCGCTGACCAGCTCAGCGCTTCGGGCGGTCACGCCACGGTGCTGCGGGATAACGCTCACGGTGACATGCCTGGTGACCGAGGCGGGTGATCGCGACGGACCGGGCTTCGCATCTGCTTCGTCGGCGTCTGCTTCGTCCGTGTCTGCTTCGCGCGCGGCTTCTTTGGGCTCGGCACGGGAAGAGCATCGGCGGTAGCCTGCACCGCCTGCTGTAACCAGTGCCGGTCTTCGAGGGCGTCGCTAGGCACCGAACGATAGTCCTTCGCGCCGGGATAGGGCGGTGCCGGAACGGTCCGCTCGAACAGCGCGCTATCGGCCGCGCTCGGCGTGATGAACAGAGTGTCATCGCAAATGAAGCCGACGACCTTCTCGTCGCAATAGATGACGCATTCGCCGAACATCAGGCGTGTTCGGATGTCGAGATCGCCGAGTTGATCTTCGATGAACCGGATGAGATCGGGCTTATTCGACATGACGGTCATTCATGGAACTTCTCCGGATCGGAGCCGTCAAGCGCAGCCCGAGAACGCGCCAGTCCTCTGAGGTAGTCGTTGTCTGGGGAGGTCGTGAGTGATTCGATGTCACCGAGACCGACGACTACACCGCGCTGCATGACCGCGACTTTCGGGGCGATGCGGGCCAGTACCGCGAGGTCGCTGCTGATCACGATCGCGGTGAGCCCGTGATCGCGATGAAGGTCGCGCAGCGCATCGAGCACCCCGTCGCGAACGCTTGCGTCGACGCCCCGTGTCGGCTCGTCGGCGACCAGAAGGGTCGGCTCAAGCACGAGGGCGCGGGCCAATGCCACCCGCTGGCGCTGGCCGCTGCTCAGCTGGTACGGAAGACGATTCATCAGACCGAGCGGCAGGCGCACCGCGTCGATGACCGTCGCAACCGCATCCGCAGCCTCCCGCACACTGAACCGGCGGTCGCGCTGGTAGATGGGTTCCGCCACGTTCTCGGCCACGGTGAGCAGCGGGCTGAGCCGCTCTGCCCCGTCCTGCCGGAGGAAGCCCACTGTGAGTGTCAGGCGATCCCGGGAGCGCCGCCCGACGTGGCGAAGACGTGTGCCGAGCACCTCGAGCTGGCCACCGGAGATGCGGGGAATCGAATCTCCACCGCTGCCTGCGAGTCCCGCGATTGCAACCGCGAGCGTGGATTTGCCCGAGCCCGACTCCCCCACGATACCGAGTATCTCACCCCTGACGACCTCGAGAGTGACTCCCCGCACGGCGAGATACGGGCGCGCGTGACTGGAGCGGTAGACCAGCGAGACATCCCGGGCCGAGACCACGACCTCTGCCGAATTCGCTTGGACCATCATCAGTCGCCGGCCCGAAGCATCCGCAACTCCTCGCGCCGGATCGCCTGCTGGGCAGGGTTCGGCACCGGCAACGAGGCGAGAAGACGTTTGGTATACGGATGCTTCGGGGTACCGAGCACCTCTGCGCCAGTGCCCTCCTCCACAAGTTCGCCGCGGTAGAGCACAGCGATGCGATCGGCGAGAACACTCTGGTTGCGAGTGATGAGGGCTATGGCGGTATTAAGTTGGTTGTCATAACGGCACGGTGAATCGAGAATCTCAGCCGGCACGGCTAGCGAGTTCGTCGCTCGTCGACGCGATTTCCGCACATTCACCCTCGTGGACATCGCGACCAGCACGGCAGAATCCAACGTTCGATCCCCAGAAGACTCGACTGAGGTGTTCCGGCGCAAGGCGAAAGGGCTTTACTAGACACCGCGCCAATTGTAGTGGAGACCGCATGGTTCGGACCGTTGCGGTGAAACCCGAAATGATCGTCGTGGATGCGGATATCAAGTCCTTGAGCATCTCTGTCAGAAATGAAATTGGTGCTGCCGCCACGATATGAAAAAGCCGCTGAGCGTGGGTAATCGCCAACACGGTAACGAGATCCAGACCAATCGAGGAGGGTCAAAACTGCGAATGTTTATGCATCTGCAACACGCGGCAGGGTCCGGAACCCGGATGGACTACTCGGAGCGCAGCGCCCGGCGTTCCGCCTCGATGCG
>JBKJLH010000096.1:0-28134 GCA_046597035.1 Lacisediminihabitans sp. | reverse complement strand
ACGACCACGATCAGCGGAGTGATGAAGCGGCGGGGCGTGAAGAAACGCTCGCGATCGGTGCCATCCGCGTTGCTGATCGACGAGGTTCGGAGGGAGGTGTCGGTCATGGTCGGTTTTCCGGTACCAGTGGGACGCTGGCCGGCGCGGGAGGGACTTCCGCGCCGAGTACAGCCGAGATCCGCTCCATGCTGATCGAGCCGATCGCGACACCGTCATGGTCGAGCACGGTGAGCGCGGGTAGTCCGCTGAGAACGAGTGAGTCGAGAGCATCGCGCAGGCTGTCGGTGGCCCGCACGGTGATGGGGCCGCCGGAGGATTCGCTGGCCGGGCCGAGTCGCGCCTCGGTCACCGGGATGAGGGTGAGCCGCTTGATGGCCGCCCCGTGCCCGATGAATGAGGACACGTAGTCGTTGGCAGGGGCCGCGAGGATGTTGGCCGGAGTGTCGAACTGCTCGATCTGGCTACGGTCGCTGAGTACCGCGATTCGGTCGCCGAGGCGCACGGCCTCATCGAAGTCGTGGGTGACGAAGATGATCGTCTTGCCGAGGCTCTCCTGCAGTCGCAGGAATTCGGCCTGGAGTTTCTCGCGGGTGATCGGGTCGGTCGCTCCGAATGGCTCATCCATGAGCATCACCGGAGGGTCAGCGGCAAGCGCCCGCGCTACGCCCACTCGCTGCTGTTGGCCACCGGAAAGCTGCTTGGGATAGCGGTGCGCGAAAAGCTTCGGGTCGAGCTCCACCGTGGTGAGAAGCTCATCGATTCGGTCGCCGATCTTCCCCTTGTTCCAGCCGAGCAATTTTGGCACGACCGCGATGTTCTCGGCGATAGTCATATGCGGGAAGAGCCCGATCTGCTGGATCACATAGCCGATGTGGCGCCGGAGCTCGTGGGGATCGAGGGAGAGCACATCGCGCCCATCGATCGAGATGGACCCGCTCGTCGGCTCGATGATGCGGTTGATCATCTTCATAGTGGTGGTCTTGCCGCAGCCGCTCGGGCCCACAAACATGATGAGCTCTCCCGGCTCCGCCGTCATGGAGAAGTTCTCCACCGCCGAAATCGGTTGGTTGGCGTAGCTCTTGGTCACCTGGTCGAGCACGATACGGGCACCGCTGGTGTTGCGGGCGATCTGGAGAATGGCAGTATCTGGTGTTTTAGGCACGGAGTCCCCTCGACGTGGAAATGCGGGTGATGGTAACGAAGAGCGCGTCGACGATGAGCGCGAGAAGTACGACACCGAGAGTTCCGGTGAGGGCGAAATTGAGTGCGTTGACCGAGCCGAGAGACGAGAGACCTTGGAAAATGTACGTGCCGAGTCCCGGGCCGGCAACATATGCCGCGATCGCGGCGATGCCGATAGTCAGCTGCGCCGCGACGCGTATTCCGGTGAGAATGATCGGCCAGGCGATCGGCAGTTGCACCTTAAGAAGAACTGAGAACTGGTTCATCCCCATGCCCATTGCCGATTCCATGACGGCTGGCGGCACCTCGCGGAGGCCGACCACCGTGTTGCGCACGATCGGAAGCAGCGAGTACATGACCAGGGCGATGACGGTGGGAGTCCAGCCGAGGCCGAAGGCGGGAATCAAGAGGGCGAGCATCGCCAGCGATGGGATGGTCAGCGCGACAGCGGCTGCGGTGATCACGATGGAACGGGGTATCGGGCGATCCCAGACCAGCATGCCGATTCCGACCCCGATGATCGTCGCGATCAGCAACGAAACGGCGACGACCGAGATGTGTTCGACCACGAGGCCGAGAATGTCGGGTGCGCGGGTATCCCAGAAATGCAGCAGGCGGCTGAAATCAAACTCGGGCACGGACGCATTCACCTCACTCTTCGTTGAGTCGCCGGAGCCCGAGACGAGCTGCGGTTGATGTCAGAACCCTAGAGGGCAGTTTGTATTTGCACAACTCCAGTTGTGCAAATGGCAACATTGGTCTACCGTAAGGCCCATGAATCCAGCCGATACGAGCGCGCCCGGGGCTCCGAGGCGCAACTCCGCCGGGCTCCGCCGCGACCTCGAACTACTCGAGATCCTCGGGTCGCCCGAAGCGGAATCCGCCGGTGGTCTCGGTGTCGTACGCGTCGCCGAACTCGCCGGTCGCGACAAAGGCGGAGTCTCGCGCACGCTCGCGACTCTGGCTGATTCCGGTCTCGTCTCCCGCGACACAATCACCCAGGGCTATCGCCTGGGCTACCAGCTCTATGCGCTCGCGGCTCGCACGCTCGAGTCACGGCTGGTGCGGGAATCCGTCCCCTTCCTGCGCCGGGTCGTCGCGGCGACGCACGAGACGACTCACCTCTGCGTACTCCGCGGCGGCAGCGTGCTCACCCTGGCCAGCGAACTGAGCGAGTTCGCATTTCGCGGTCTCGGTTGGGAGGGGGTGAGCACCGCCGCGTGGCAGACCTCGTCGGGTCGAGTGCTGGTGAGCGATTGGGCCGAGCAGGATCTGCGCGGATGGTACGCGCTGCATGGCCACGACGATCCGGTCACGAGCCCGGTGACTCCGCTGCTGCAGAGCTCGGGGGTCACATCCGCGGCACTCACGGATGTCCTTCCCGTCGTCACGGATTTCAGGACCCTGTGGGCCGAGGTATCCCGGATCCGACGTCGCGGCTATGCGATCGTGGATGAAGAGTTCGAGAAGGGCGTCGTCGGAGTCTCCGCTCCTGTGTTCGACTTTCGCGGCACGATCATCGCTGCGATCAACGTGAGCGCCCCCAAGCCCAGACTCGGGGGGCACCTCGATGAAGCGGGCATGCTCACCGCTCGGGTCGCGGCAGAGCTGTCGGCCCAGTTGGGGGCGCCGCCCCGCGGCCCGCGCCGGTAGGTGTCTGGGATACGGGCCGGGTCAGGCACCCTGGTGGCGCGCGAGTGGCGCGCGGGACCCCGTGGCATAACTCCTGCTGGAACACCAGCGGCAGAGCCACCGGCCCGCAAACGCCGGGGGCCAGCGGCGCGCAGCCGGCATCGAGCAGGAGTTACGCAATCCCAGTCAGCTGCACATGACGCCAGCAGCCCCACCTCAGACCCGATCCTCGCCGCTATTGGGTGCGCGTCGCAGCCGGGTGCGCGTCGCAGCCGGGTGCGCTATGACGTGTGAACTTCGCCCCGACGCCAGTGGCGGGTGTCAGTTGGCCTCATCGGGCGTGATCATGAGAGTGCTGCGATACACGTTTGTCGTCGTGTCGGTTGTCGTGTCGGTTGTCGTGTCGGTCGTCGTGGCTCTCGCGCCGGTGAGTGCGCGTCGGGGACGCACCTGCACAGCGCGGTAGGCATAGCCGTCCTGTTCTATTTCTTCCCACTCGAAGTCCACAATCTCACCGGGGTCGAGACTGTGGTGACCCCGGAGGTCGAGGACGGAAAAATGAGCCCAACATCCTCCCGGCGTATCGGATGAGGCGATCACGCCCCAGCCTTCGTCGTCGGACCAGCGAGAGACAGTTCCACTGCTTGTCATGAAATCGATTCTGGTCTGAGGCGACTAACGCCGGTAGGCGAGCACGATCACGATGATCGCGGCAATCGGGATCAGGCAGAGAGCTAACGCCACTGTTGGCACGGTTTTGGCCTCGGAGCGCACGAGTCCGACAATCGCGAGCACCAGTGCCACGAAGAGCACCGCCGATCCCACGTAGAAGATCACGATGCTGGTACCGATAGCGCCGGCTCCGTTGAGCGTTTCATCGATTCCCGCGACGAAGCCCCAGATGGCGAGTCCGACCCCTACGACGGCAAGCGTCAGGGAGACGAGAGCCACCCGGCTGTAGGCCCGCTCCGACGGAGTGTCGATGCCGGACACGTTCATGACCCGATCAGGTTCTGCACGAACACGTGGGGGGTGAAGCCGGTCAGGTCGCCGATCCCCTCACCCTGCCCAACGAGCTTGATCGGAATGCCCGTCTTCTCCTGCACCGCGAGCACGAATCCGCCTTTCGCCGAGCCGTCGAGCTTGGTGAGCACGAGCCCGGTGACACCCGCATGCTCAATGAAGGCCTCGGCCTGGGCGAGCCCATTCTGCCCGGTGGTGGCATCGAGCACCAGCAACACCTCGGCGATCTCGGTCTGCTTCTCCACCACTCGACGGATCTTCGTGAGCTCGTCCATGAGACCGCTCTTGGTCTGCAATCGGCCGGCCGTGTCGATGAGCACGATGTCGATTCCCTCGCGCTGCGCCCGCTCCACGGTCTGGTAGGCCACGGATGCCGGATCCTGACCCTGCTGCTGCGGACGCTGGATTGCGGCCCCGCCACGCTCCGCCCAAGTGGCCAGTTGCTCGACCGCCGCAGCCCGAAAAGTGTCTGCCGCGCCCACGATCACGCTGCGACCGTAGCCCCCGAGGAATTTTGCGAACTTGCCGATGGTGGTGGTCTTACCGACTCCGTTGACCCCGACGACAAGCACCACCGCGGGACGCGCGCTGAGCGTGAGGGTGGGGTTGAGGCGAGCGAGTCGTTCCTCGAGAGTCTCCCGCAGCATCCGCTTGAGGTCCACGGGGTCGGTGGTGTTGAAACGCCGGACGCTTGCGCGAAGCTCGTCGATGATCGCCTCGGTGAGATCCGGGCCGAAATCCGCAGTGATCAGCGCGTCTTCGAGATCGTCCCAGGTCTCGTCGTCGATGGTCTTGCGAGCGAACATGCCCTTGAGCGCGCCCGATAGGGACCAAGGAGAAGCCATAGCCCCATGGTACCGATCCGTAGGCAGAGCAACGCGCCGGATGCCCGCCACCGGACAGGGCAGACTGGAGGGGTGACTTTCGCCTTCATCCGCCATGGCCAGACCGAGTGGAATCGGGAGCTGCGCCTCCAGGGCTCCTCGGACATCCCCCTCAACGACAGCGGACGGGAGCAGGCTCGCGAGGCGGTCGGTGTGCTCTCCGGTACACGCTGGGATGCCGTGGTGAGCTCTCCGCTCAGCCGCGCCCGCGAGACAGCCCAGATCATCGCCGACGGCCTCGGCATCACGCTCGGGCCGAGCTATGACGAACTCGTCGAGCGCCACTACGGAGACGGCGAGGGCGCGACCGCAGAAGAAATCGAGGCCCGCTGGCCCGATCACGACTATCCCGGACTCGAAAGCCTCGATTCTGTCGTGGCCCGCGGAATTGCGGCGCTCGATCACATCGCCGACGACTGCGGCGACGCCAATGTGGTGATCGTCTGCCACGGCACGATCATCCGCTACACGCTCGGTGCCCTCGCAGGACAACAACTTCCCGGAATCGAAAACGGCTCAACCGCGACCTTCGAGCGAATGGGGGAGGGCTGGCGCGTGCACACCGTCAACGACGAGGCACTGATCATCACCTGATCCTCGGCTAGACCGCCTGCGCGAACCCCAGTTCTGTGTCGGCGAGGTGCGCGAGGCCCTCGGGCAGCTCGAGCCCCTTGCGCTTCATGGATTGGGCCCATAAGCGTCCGGCCCGGTACGACGAGCGCACAAGTGGTCCGGCGAGCACCCCGAGGAATCCGATATCCTCCGCCTCCTCCTTGATCTCGATGAACTCCTCCGGCGGCAGGTAGCGGGCGACCGGCAGATGCCGGGCCGTCGGCCTCAGGTATTGCGTCACGGTGATGATGTCGGTTCCGGCATCGTGCAGGTCCTGGAGGGCCTGGCTGATCTCCGCTCGCTCCTCCCCCATGCCGAGAATCAGATTGGACTTGGTGATGAGCCCCGCCTCGCGCGCGCTCGTGATGACACCGAGTGAGCGTTCGTAGCGAAACGCGGGACGGATGCGCTTGAACAGTCGCGGCACTGTCTCGACATTGTGCGCGAAGACCTCCGGGCGCGAGGAGAATACCTCCGCGAGCAGGTCGGGATCGCCGGAGAAGTCCGTGGCGAGGATCTCCACGCCGGTTCCGGGGTTCACAGCATGGATGCGACGCACCGTTTCCGCGTGCAGCCAGGCACCCTCGTCGGGCAGGTCGTCCCGCGCGACACCCGTGACGGTCGCGTACCGCAGTCGCATACTGAGCACCGAGTCGGCGACCCGGCGCGGTTCATCTGTGTCGTAGTCGGCGGGTTTGCCGGTGTCGATCTGGCAGAAGTCGCAACGCCGGGTGCACTGCGATCCACCGATGAGGAAGGTGGCTTCGCGGTCTTCCCAGCACTCGTAGATGTTGGGGCATCCGGCCTCCTGGCAGACGGTATGCAGGCCCTCGTCCTTCACGAGCTTCTGCAGCTCGAGGTACTCCGGACCCTGGCGAGCGATCGTCTTTATCCACGGGGGCTTGCGTTCGATAGGCGTCTCGGTATTGCGGATCTCGAGGCGCAGCATCCGCCGACCGTCCGGTGCCGCGGTCATGCGGGCACCGTCACTGTCTCGGCCACGAGTGCGTCGAACCGCTCGGCCACGATAGCGGCGGCGTCAGCCGGAGTGACAGTCCTGCCCGCCTCTCGGCTGACGGTCGTGACTCCCGCGTCACGGATGCCACACGCCACGATGTGCGCGTAGGCGTCAAGGGAGTTATTGCAGTTGAGGGCGAAGCCATGCATCGTGACGCCTCCAGCAACCCGGATGCCGATAGCCGCGATCTTCTCCTCACGGGCGCCGTCGACGATCCAGACTCCCGATCGGCCGGCAACCCGCACCCCGGTCACGTCGAAGTGGGCGATCACGTCGATGAGCAGTTCCTCGAGCCGACGAACATAGGCCACGACATCGACGGGGTTCTGCAGGCGAAGGATCGGGTATCCCACCAGCTGCCCGGGGCCGTGCCAGGTGAGCTTGCCTCCGCGGTCGACATCGATGACCGGGGAGCCGTCATCCGGGCGCTCGCTCACCTCCGTGCGCGTGCCCGCCGTGTAGACGGACGGATGCTCGAGCAGTAGGACCGTGTCGGGACGGGTTCCGTCGACCACTGCGGAGTGGATGCTGCGCTGAAGAGCGAGCGCTTCGGGATAGGGCAGGAGATCCGGTGCAAGTCCGGCGACGATGATATCGGCCATGGGGAAAGCTTAGGCACTTAATGGACGGAGTCCAACAACCTCCTCGGTCACGCGGAAGTCTCTGCTTTCACGCGCTGCCCGACGACCGCGCTGATGCCATCGGCGCGCATGCTCACGCCGTAGAGGGCATCCGCGATCTCCATCGTGCGCTTCTGGTGGGTTATGACAATGAGCTGCGAGGTGTGGCGCAGCTCTTCAAAGATCTGTAGCAGTCGTCCGAGATTGGCGTCATCGAGGGCCGCCTCCACCTCATCCATGATGTAGAACGGGCTCGGGCGGGCCTTGAAGATGGCGATCAGCAGGGCAACGGCAGCGAGGGAGCGCTCGCCACCGCTCAGGAGAGACAGCCGCTCGATCTTCTTGCCAGCCGGCCTCACGGTGACCTCGATGCCGGTTGTCAACATACTGTCGGGGTCGGAGAGGAAGATGCTGCCAGTGCCGCCGGGGAAGAGGATCGGAAACACCGTGTTGAAAGCCTCTCGAGTGTCTTCGAAGGCGCTCGCGAAGATATCCTCCATCTTCTCGTCGATCTCACCGATGATCGTGAGCAGGTCGGTGCGGGTGGAGGTGAGGTCGGTGAGTTGCTCAGTAAGAAAAAGATGCCGCTGCTCGAGGGCCGCGAACTCCTCGAGGGCGAGCGGATTGACCCGGCCGAGCTGAGCGAGCGTGCGCTCGGCCTTGGCAAGGCGCGCCTCCTGCTCGGCCCTCACGAACGCGCGGCCTTCAACCGCCGGCGAGCTCACGATCTGCTCGCTGGCCACCCGCCCGTCTGGCGGCACGAGCTCCTGTGGCCCATACTCGGCCACGAGCACGTCTTCCACTAGCCCGAGCTCCGCGCCGGAGCGCTCAAGCAAACTCGACAGGTGCAGCTTCTTCTCGTAGACCTGCATCTCGAGCCCGTGAACGTCGTCGCTGATCGACGTGAGCCGCGCGCGAAGCGAATTCTCCCCGCGACGCAGCTCGGCCAGTTCTTCGTTCTGGGCAGCCCGCTCCGACTCGCGCGCGGCGAGCTGCACCCGGGCCGCTGAGACCGATCGGTCCACGGCATCCAATACCGCGGGCAGGGCGTCGAGCACCGTCTGGGCGGATGCCACCTGCCGACGCCGGATCACGGCGCGCCTGGCTGCCTCGTGGGCCGCCTCGCGCTCCGCCTCGAGCTGTCGCTGCAGCCGCACCGCGCGCAATTGCTCGGCACGGGTGCGCTCCCGCGCGGTCTCTACCTGCAGGCGTGCCTCGACCTCGCGTTCGCGGGTATCGTCCAGGTCGGCGAGCACGCCCTCGCGGGCCGCGACGTCGAGAATGGGGCGAGGGCGCGAGACGAAAGTGTCGAGTTCCTTGGCGGCTCGTTCGGCCGCGGCGGCGATATCCCTCACCGAGTCGGTGGCAAGTGCGAGCCCACGGTCGAGGCGTTCGGCCTCGGCTGCGGCCGCGTCGACCTGCACGCGCAGGCGATTGAGCTTCTCGGTCTGGGCCGCGAGCTGCGAGTCGAACTGGCGAAGAGCGGCCAGCGCCCGGGTGGACTGCTCCTTCGCGACCTCGAGGCGGCCGCGCTGCTCGGCGAGAGCGAATCGAGCCCGGTCGATGAGCGAAGTGACCTCGTCGAGGCGGTTTTTCGCGGCATCCCGGTCGGCGACGAGTTCGAGGCGCGAGCGCTTCGCGCCGGATCCTCCGCGCAACACGAATTCGGAGAGCACGTCTCCGGCCTTCGTGATGATCGTCGTATCGAACACCGAATCGAGCCGCGACCAGATCGCCTGAGCAGTCGACAGCTCGTCGGCGATGAGCACGCCACGAAGGAGTCGTTTCACGCCCTCCGGAGCGGTGACGACGGTGGTGGCGACGACGATGCCGTCTCCGAGATCACGCGCGGGATCGATCGTGGCGCTCGACTGGCTCAGTACCACCTCGACCCGACCGAAGTCCTGGATGGCCGAGTGCTTCAGGGCGTCGACGGCGGAATCCCGGGTGTCGGCCAGCACCGCGTCGGCAAGGGATCCAAGGGCCGCCGCAATCGCGGCTTCATAGCCGGGCTGCACCTGCACGTGCTCGGCGACGAGACCCTGGATGCCGTCGAGCCGCGCGGCAACGAGTGCACTCGAGCCGTCCTTTTGGTCCATTGCGGATGACAGGGCACTGACACGTGCCGCCAGAGCATCGCGCTCGCGCTCATTGCCGTGCAGGGCCTCGCGCAAGCGGTCGATCTCGGCCTCGGCATCGATGACCTCCGCCTGCGCTGTCTGATAAGCGGCATCGAGATCCGTCTCGCCGGTATCCGTCAGTACCGCTTCGGCTTCGAGCTCCACGAACGCGACCTGGGCCGACTCGCGTCGGTCGCGCGCGGCATCCAAGGCATTCTGCTGTCGCAGTACCTCCCCGCGCACCGCGGCGAGTCCGGAGGCCGCGCTGTCCTTTCGACCGGTGAGTCCTGCGATCTCGAGGTCGTGTCGGGAAATGAGCGAGGACTGGTAGGCGATCTGCTCATCGAGCCCGTCGAGGTTTGCGCGCGCCACCGCGGTCGCCCCCTGCGCCTCCTGCCACGCTGCCTCAGCATCCACGATCGTCGCTGCGAGGCGTTGTACCTCGTCCTCGGCATCGGATACCATCTGGCGGGTGACACCCTGCACGGCGTCCGGGCCCTCGGCCTGCTGGTTCAGCAGTGAGAAACGCTGGTTAGCGAGCGAGTAGAGGTTGCGGAGGCGCTCTTGCACAGACTCCAGTCCAAAGGCGGTACGGCGGGCGAGATCCACCGCGTCTGCCTCCTGCGACTTTTCGATTCGGTGCTCGCGCAGCTTTGCCTGGTCGAGCTGTTCCTGCAGCACGATGCGTTCGGTCTTGCGCTCGCTTTCGCTGCGGGTTGAGGCCGTGATCGCCGCGCGCAGGGTGACGACCTCGTCGGCAAGCAGTCTGGCCCGGGCATCCCGCACTGTCGATGCGATCGACTGGGCTTCTTTGGCGATCTCGGCCTGGTGCCCGAGTGGCTTCAATTGACGGCGGATCTCGCCCGCCAGGTCACTGAGCCGGGTGAGATTGGCCTGCATGGCATCGAGCTTGCGGATGGTCTTCTCTTTGCGGCGGCGATGCTTGAGGATACCGGCGGCCTCCTCGATGAAACCCCGGCGCTCCTCCGGGCTCGCGTGAAGCACCGCGTCGAGCTGCCCCTGGCCCACGATCACGTGCATCTCCCGCCCGAGTCCAGAGTCACTCAGCAGCTCCTGCACATCGAGCAGTCGGCAGGTGTCGCCGTTGATTGCGTATTCACTGCCGCCATTGCGGAACAGGGTGCGCGAGATGGTGACCTCGGCATAATCGATGGGCAGTGCGCCGTCTGCATTATCGATCGTCAGGATGACCTCCGCGCGTCCGAGCGGACCCTTCGTCGCCGTTCCGGCGAAGATCACGTCTTCCATCTTGCCGCCGCGCAGGGTCTTCGCCCCCTGTTCGCCCATCACCCAGGCGAGGGCGTCCACGACGTTGGACTTGCCGGAGCCGTTCGGCCCCACAACACAGGTCACCCCCTGCTCGAAGGCGAAGGTGGTCGGCTGCGCGAAGGACTTGAACCCCTTGAGGGTCAGGCTCTTGAGGTACACGGCCTCCCCTTCCCTGTGCGACTGCGACTGGCTCAACGGTACCGGAGTGGCGAGGTGATCCAGGGCAGGCGCCGCCTGCGCTTCCGAGCCGCGCCACCCCGGCCCTTCGCCGCCGGTCGCGCCTGCCGATCCGCCCGGCCGCCCCTGCACAACTCCTGCACTTTGAGGGCGGGTCCCCCCTCCGCGCCGGAAACACCGAAGCGAATCTGGCCGGTCCCAGAAACTGCAGGAGTTACGCGTCACGGATGAGGTGCGACTGTCCCGGGCGCTGGAAGACGGTGGGTGGCTGAGCCTCTCGGGGCGATCGCAGCTCGGACCCGCATCACGACCCGGGAGTCACTCCACCTCGCTGCCTAACTCCTGCAATCTGCCGGGGTTACAGCGCCTGACCCCGAAAACCCGGGGGCGGTTCACCGCCAGGGCTCGATTTGCAGGAGTTATGCGCAAGCGGGCCGATGACAAAAGTCACGGGGAGATCGTGAGCGGAGTCGTGGCGCGGGAGTAGGGACGAGTCGAGGATGGGACGCATGCCAGCTCCCGCCATTCACCTCACCGGCCTCTCGAAGAACTTCGGCGCGATGCACGCCGTCGTCGACGTGAACCTCCAGATCGACTGCGGCGAGGTCGTCGCACTACTCGGACCGAACGGCGCGGGCAAGTCCACCACGATCGATCTCGCGCTCGGCCTCTCGCATCCCACTACTGGCACGGCCCGGCTGTTCGGCGGCGACCCGCGAGTGTCGATCGCCGACGGGCGGGTGGGCGCCATGCTGCAGGGCGGCGCCCTTCTGCCCGACCTCACCGTGGCCCAGACCGTGGCCCTGGTGGCAAGTGCCCATCGTGCACCGCTGCCGGTCGATGAGGCCCTCGATCGGGCCGGTATCCGCGATCTTGCCGCACGACGGGTCAGCAAACTCTCCGGTGGGCAACTGCAGCGGGCGAGGTTCGCCGTCGCTGTGGTGTCCGACCCCCAACTGCTGATCCTCGACGAGCCGACCGCAGCGATGGACGTCGAATCCCGCCGGGATTTCTGGTTGTCGATGCGGCAATTCACCGAAGAAGGACGCACGGTCGTATTCGC
Source organism: Lacisediminihabitans sp. (assembly GCA_046597035.1). Classification (GTDB taxonomy): domain Bacteria; phylum Actinomycetota; class Actinomycetes; order Actinomycetales; family Microbacteriaceae; genus Lacisediminihabitans. The sequence goes on along the minus strand of JBKJLH010000096.1, from coordinate 16,513 downwards.
TACCCACTACCTCGACGAGGCGGACTTCTTCGCCGACCGCATCGTGATCGCCGACGACCAGGCCCTGGTTCGCGGGGCTCTCGCTTCGCTTCTGTCACTCGAACCGGACATCGAGGTCGTCGGCCAGGTGGGTCGCGGCGACGAGGTGCTCGATCTCGTGACCCGCAGCGCAGCATCCGTCGCCCTGCTCGACGTGGAGATGCCGGGGCTCGACGGTCTTGCCGTCGCGCGCCAACTGCGCGACTCGAATCTCGCCTGCCGCTCACTCATCGTCACGACCTTCGGCCGGCCGGGCTACCTCCGACGAGCCCTCGAGTCCGGGGCGTCCGGCTTCGTCGTGAAAGACACTCCGTCACACCAGCTGGCGGATGCCGTGCGCCGAGTGCACGCGGGGTTGAGGGTCGTCGATCCCTCCCTCGCCACCGAATCGCTCATCACCGGCGGCTCCCCGCTCAGCGCCCGCGAGACAGACGTGCTTCTCTCCCTACGATCCGAGGGCAGCATCGCGGATGTCGCGAAACTACTGCATCTTTCGGAGGGCACCGTTCGCAACCATCTCTCTTCCGCCATCGGCAAGACGAGAGCCCGTAACGGGGGCGAGGCCGTGCGGATCGCCGCCGATAACGGATGGCTGCTGACCTAATAGACGGGTGTCGCCTAACACTTCGATATCGATCGGCACGGTCGTCTCGTACCCGGAGGTACTCTGACGGGTTGTCGGCACCTCGGCGCGGCAGGAGAGGGGTTACCACCATGACCGATTTCACGATCGAACGAGTGTTCATCCCGCCGTACATCGACCATCCGGATCGCGCCGACTTCCTCCGCGACCGCCGACGTCCGCAACGCCTCCGAGGCCGAGGGCTACGGCACCGATGAGCTCTCGGTGACCGGCGCCGAGCTTCTGCCGGTCTGGCTCGACCGGGACTACGAGCCCAAGCAGCTCTTCGCAGTGCGGGTCGATGGACGCATTGTGGCGCGGGCGATCTTCGAGACCCGCCCGGAGGCCGAGGGCCAGATGGCCTGGATCGATGTGCAGGTGCATCCTCAGTTTCGCCGTCGTGGCATCGGCACCGCCCTCGCCGACCACCTCGAGGCGCTCGCCGTCGAAGACCACCGCTCGAAGCTCGTCGCCCATGCAGCGTCACGCGCAACCACGGGCCCACGCCTCGAGTCCCCCACCGGCTTCGGATCGGTCCCCTCCGGAAATGCCGAGGTGCGGTTTCTGCTCCGCCGCGGGTTCCGGCTCGAGCAGTTCGAGCGCGCCAGCCGACTCGAACTCCCCGTACCCGACGGCGTCATCGACGGGCTCGTCGAGCACTCACGGAGAACCGCGGGCGCCGACTACATCCTGCACCGATGGATCGGTCGCACCCCCGACCCCTGGCTCGACGACATGGCGCTGCTGTTCACCCGGATGAGCACGGATGCCCCGAGTGCGGGCGTGGAGGAACCGGAGGATGTCTGGACCCGCCAGCGCCTCCTCGACTATGAGAATCGCGCCGAGGCCAGCACGAAGACATCCGTCGTCTCAGTGGTCGAGCATCTGCCGACGGGGCGTTTGGCTGGCCTGACCGAACTCGGAGTGCCCGCAGAGTTTCAGCGCTCGGTCTCCCAGAACGACACCATCGTGCTCACGGAGCACCGTGGACACCGGCTCGGGATGTTGCTGAAGGCGGCGAACATCCGTCACCTGCAGTCCGTGGCTCCCGGGCATCCCTCGATCATCACCGTCAACGCCGAGGAGAACCGGCACATGCTCGATGTCAACGAGATCGTGGGCTTCACGCCGATGGGCTGCGAGGGCGCCTGGAGGAAAGTGCTCGCTCGAACCTGAAAGTCAGCTACCCGATGGCGTGCAGCTCTTCCAGGCCGGACTCGCCTTCACAGCTTTAGCGAAAGACTCGACAGTCGCGCCATAGTTTCCGGCAACCGCAGAATCGGCGATCTTCTTCAGCGCAGCGCGACGCTCGGTTCCGCGCTTCACCGCCGTGGCAGCCTTCAGGTCGGCGCGAAGATCTGTCGACGCGGGCCTCCAGGCCGAGAGGAGATGCTGTCCGAAAGAGCAGCTGACCGAGCTGATGTCGACTCCCGTGACCCAGCGTGCTGTGATCGTCCTCGTGGTCTGCGTCATGGCTGCCCTCCCGTGTTGGCCGTCGTTCTGCGACCGTGTCGTAGGATGCTCCTGCCAGATCCGGACGGGGTTCGGCTAATGTTCGAGCAACGTAAGACCGGCGCGAATGCGCGGCCAGCGCGTCTCCGCTACCGCCAGAATGGTGCCATGGAGTCCAAGGGTCTCATCGTGATCGTCGAAGACGAGCGCGCGATCGCCGACCTGCAGCGCCTCTACCTCAGCGAAGCGGGGTTCGGCGTGCACGTAGAGAGCGACGGCGTGGTCGGGCTCGCGAGCATCCGTCGACTGCATCCGGTGGCTGTGGTGCTCGACGTCGGATTGCCGAGCCTCGACGGCATCGAGATCTGCCGCCGAATGCGGGCCGCGGATGACTGGACCCCGGTGATCTTCGTGACCGCCCGCGACGATGAGGTCGATCGCATTCTCGGTCTCGAGCTCGGCGCCGATGACTACCTCACGAAGCCGTTCTCTCCGCGCGAGCTCGTGGCCCGCATCCGTACGATCCTGCGCCGGCACGCCGGGCCCCCCCTCGCGTCGCCTGTAGCAGCGGGAGCGGTGACGCTGGATGCTGCTCGTCGACGAGTGGCGGCATCCGGTCGTCCGGTTGAGCTGACGAGTACCGAATTCGATCTGCTGGCCAAACTGATGAGCTCGCCGGGGCAGGTCTTCACGCGGGAGCAATTGCTGTCGAGCGTGTGGGGACAGGCCGACTACGGGCTCGGGCGCACCGTCGATGTGCACATCGCCCAGCTGCGCGCGAAGCTCGGTGCGGACAGTCCGATCCGCACCTCCCGCGGAGTCGGATACTCGGTGGCCGAATGAGCACCTGGTTCCGTTCTCTTCGCGGGCGGATCACCCTCGTGACCGTCAGCGTCGCGGTGCTCGCGGTGCTCATCACCGGATTCGTCTCGGTGCAACTCGTGCGGCAGTCCACCATCAGCCAGGGCCGAGCACAGCTTGCCGCTCAGGCTCAATTGCTGAGTCGGCTCCCCGCTGCCACCAATCTCGCCTCCCTGCGGGAGCGAGTAAGACTCGCTCTCGGAGACACCCGGGTCGCTGTCGTCGCGGCTGACGGCCGAATATCCGGACCGGGGGCAACCTTCGTCACGACCGGTGACGTCGCGATTCTTCTGGCCGGCAACCCGGTGTCACAGACCGAGCGACGCGGCAACAAGACCATGGTCGTCGAGGGACGCCCCACCCGCACCGGAACCGCTATCGTGCTCGTCCGCTCGCTCGGTAACCTCGAGACGACCACCCAGGACACGGTTCGGCGGGTGCTGCTGGCACTCGCGATCGGAGTGATCGTGGCGATCCTCGCCGGCACGCTTCTCGCACGATGGCTCACCCGCCCCCTCATTGCCACGGTGGAGACGGCGAAGCGGATGGCGGCCGGCGAGCGTGGACTGCGGGTGGAGGCGCACCAGCCGACAGAGGTCGCCGCCGTCGCTGACGCCCTCGCCACTCTCGACCGTGCTCTCAGCACAAGCGAAGGGCGTCAGCGCGAATTTCTGCTCTCCATCTCCCACGAGCTACGAACCCCTCTTACGGCGGTGCGCGGCTATGGAGAGGCGATGGTCGATGGGCTCATTCACGAACAGGACATCGCCGGCGTCGGCGCCACCCTGGTCACGGAGACGGAGCGTCTCGACCACTTTGTGGCCGACCTCCTCGAACTCGCTCGGCTCGAGGCCGATGATTTCGCGATCGACCGTCAGCGGGTGGAGGTGGGCCTGTTGCTCGACCAGGCCGTGGAGGCGTGGCGAGGCCGCGCCGCAACTCTCGATGTGGTGGTGCAGGCGCTACCCGGCACTGCCGGGCTTGCGTTGTCGAGCGATGCCCGGCGGGTGCGCCAGTTGATCGACGGCCTGGTCGAAAATGCCCTGCGTGTGACACCCGCCGGGTCGACGGTGTCCCTCGCCGCTCGCACCTTCGGCACAGGTGTCGTCATCGAGGTGCGCGACGGTGGCCCGGGCCTCTCCCCCGACGATCTTGCGGTTGCCTTCGAACGCGGGGCGCTGCAGGCGCGGTATCGGGACATCCGCCCCGTCGGCACCGGCCTCGGCTTGTCGATTGCGGCCCGGCTCGTCTCGCGCCTCGGTGGCAGCATCGCCGCGGGAAATGCTCCCGCCGGCGGTGCCGTCTTCGCGGTGTCGCTTCCCGCCGCCTGATCGCTGGTGTGCGCGGCCGGAGGCTGCCCTCCTGTCCGCCCTCCCTCCATCCCTCATGCCCTCTCGGCATAACTCCTGCAAATTTTCTGCCGCGGCTTTCGAGTTACCGGAAACTCGGGCGCCGGAGAGCGCCCGCTGCTCAGATTGCAGGAGTTATGCAGGGGCGGAAGCGGTGACTCGCCCTCAGGGTAGGCGGTCAGGCGGTGCGGATCCGTTGGCAGAACGGGCAGAAGTGCGAGCCGCGGTTCATAAACGACTCGCGGATGATGGGTCGACCGCAGCGCGGACAGCTCTTACCCTGCTGCCCATAGGCATTGAGCGAGTGCGAGAAGTAGCCGGAAGCCCCATTCACGTTCACATACTGCGCATCGAAGCTTGTGCCGCCCTCCGCCAGCGCTCTCCCGAGCACGAGCCGCACCTCCGCGAGCAGGGTTCGGGCACGCGCCCGGGAGAGCGTGGCCGTCGGCTGGTCGTAGTGGATACGGGCCGCCCAGAGGGCTTCGTCCGCGTAGATGTTGCCGATGCCGCTGATCAGGCCCTGGTCGAGCAGCGCCCGCTTGATGCCGGTACGACGCCCGGCCAGCGTGTCGAAGAAGCGTCGGTCACTGAATGCGGGGTCGAGCGGATCCCGTGCGATGTGAGCCACCTGGCTGGGGATGAGCGCGGCATCCGAGCCAAACCCCGCCGCATGTCCGTCGGGCGTAGCCTCGAGCCGATCGATCGCCATCGACCCGAAGATGCGCTGGTCGACGAAGTCCACGCGCAGCGGCCCGTGAGCCGGCGAGGCGATGTCCAGTCGGATACGCAGGAGCGAGTCATCCGCCTGCCCGACATCGCGAAGCAACACCTGCCCGCTCATCCCGAGGTGCACCACGAGCGCCTCCGGTTCCGATGCACCGAGAGACGGCGAGAGGGGCAGCCAGAGGAATTTGCCGCGGCGCACGGCGGCGTGGATGCTTCTCCCCATCAGTCGCTCGACGAAATCCTCGCTCGGTCCATCATGACGGCGCAACGATCGACCCTCGAACACGGTGACCGCGTCGATGGTCGCGCCGGTGACCGCTGGCTTGAGTCCGGCGCGAACCACCTCGACTTCGGGGAGCTCGGGCACCGCTAGGGCGTGGCGTGGGGAGCAGTGGAGAGGGCGGTCCAGGCCTCGAGAGCGGCGGCCATCTCTGCCTGCTTCTTGCTCGTACCGTCCCCCTCGGCGATGTCGGTGCCCCCGAGCGACACCGTCGCGTGGAATCGCTTGGAGTGGTCAGGGCCGGTGTCGGTCACGGCATAGCGGGGAAGCCCGCGCCCCACCCGGGCCGAGAGTTCCTGCAGACTGGTTTTCGGATCCATCGCGGCGCCGAAGCGATCCGGATCGAGCATCAGCGGTGCGATCAGGCGCATCACGAGAGCGGTCGCGGCTTCACCACCGGCGTCGAGGTAGGTGGCTCCGATCACCGCTTCGACGGTGTCGGCGAGGATGGACGACTTTTCTCGCCCTCCGGTGAGTTCCTCGCCGCGGCCGAGTCGGATGTGGCGACCGAGCCCGATCATGCGGGCGATTTCTGCCAGCGCCACAGTACTGACCAAGCTTGCACGCCGCTTGGCGAGCTCGCCCTCATCGAGGTGGGGGTTGTCGCGATAGAGCATCACGGTCACGGCCTGCCCCAAAATCGAGTCGCCGAGAAACTCAAGGCGCTCATTGTGGGCAAGGCCACCATGCTCGTAAGCATAAGACCGATGGGTCAAGGCGAGCTCAAGTAGCCCCGCGCTCACATCAACGGCGAGAAACTGCTCGAGTTCGACTCGAGTCGCTTCGGTTCCGAGCATCGTCGGTCCGGACGGCGGGACTAGACGTCCGCGACCTTACGGCCCTTGTACTCCATGTACAGGGGAGCTCCCGTGGAGTCTTCCACGACCTTCGCACGATGCGGAAGGCTGTAGGTGACCTTGCCGCCCTCGACGGTCTTCACCAGGGTGGGAGGGGTCGCCTTCCACTGGGCGCGACGCGCGCGGGTGCTGGCGCGGGACATCTTGCGCTTCGGTACGGCCATGAGTTTCTCTTTTCTCTACTCCGAGCTGCTGGCAGCGTCGGTCACATTTGTGGTGGTGTTGGTGGTCTCTGTCGTACTGTCAAAAGCGGCCAGGCTTCCGAGAGCCGCCCACCGTGGATCGATCGCGTTCTCGTGCTTGTGGCCCGGGTTGTCGAGGAGCCGCACCCCACACTGCGGGCACAGGCCGAGGCAATCTTCTTGACAGACCGGCTGGAACGGGAGTGATAACACCACCGCATCCCTGATTACGGGTTCGAGATCGATCATGTCCTCATGAACCTCGTATTCAAAAGCTTCGTCTGAAGAATACGCGAAAAGCTCCTGGATTTCGACCTGGACAGCCTGCTCGATGTCGATCAGGCACCGTCCGCACTCCCCGGCAGCCATTCCATCGATGTCTGCACTCACCAGAATGCCGTCGTGAAGCGACTCCATCCGCAGATCCACCCGCAACTCGCTACCCTTTTTCACGGCGATAATCGCGTTCCCGAACTCCTCCGGCACAACGATGTCGAGCGCTCGCTCGCGCATCTCGCCGGGACGGTGCATGAGGTCGTAGACATCGACGGTGTACGGGGTCTTGATCACGTGAGGCACCTGAAGAGTTTACGCGCACGGCAACGCCAGCCGTGATGCGGCACTGCGCCCTGCGCGAACCGCCGCAGCGGGATGCTTCGAGCCCTCGTTACCGGGCCCGCCGGCTCCGCAGCTCCCCCGCGGCGATCACCATCATGTGCGGCACCGTGAGGGCGGCGAGCCCGATAAACACCAGCCGGAGGATCCAGCCGCCGGCCAGAGAGCCGCCCGGCTCGAAGTCCGCCGCGAACACCACCGTGAGGACGCCGACCGCGATAATCGGCACCACGGTGTAGACCACCGTGATCAGGACGGCCGACCACCCACTTCCGCGCTCCTCGGCGAATCCGTGACGCAGGTGCCGCGCGCTGTGCAGGGCACAAAAGTACAGAACGAAGAAGATCAGCGGAGGCGCGACGATCGCCAGGGTCGCGGCGAGCAGGATCTCGAGCGCATCGGCGGGCCTGCCCCGAAGAGCAAGCGCGGCCCCGACCAACATCGCCACGATCGCCACGGGGCCCAACCAGGACTGCACCTCGGCCACGACCACTCCGCCGGCTCCCGCAAGGGTGCGATAGATGCCCGCAACCTCGTCGTGATGGGCCAAGGCTGGCAGGGTGAGCAAGCCGAGCCCGGTGAGTGAGCGCAGCACGAGAGTGCGTCCTGCATTCCAATCGGCGCCGAAATGGATACCTGATACCACCAGGAATCCGACCAAGCTCGCGGCGGGAGCGAGCAGCCACACGACGACGACCAGCACAACCAGAGCGAGATAGCCGAGGTTGAATCCGGCGAAACCGAGAGGGGTGCGCCACAGTCCGGCGCGCCGGGCGATGAGCGGATCGAGCGCGCCGTGCGGCAGCCCCAGCGTGGCGACGAGCACACCGAGCACCGCAGCCTGCACGGGCAACGGCGGGGCGGGCATCCGCAGGGCGATGGCCGCCACTGCCACGATCGCGAGCACCGAGAACAACACGGTTTCGAACGACGGACGCACCCCGGCGACCGGCGTCCGCAGCATCCCACTCATGCGTGCACCAGATCCCGCTCCGTCGCCACCGATTTCGGTGCGATCTGTCGCAGGAACGGCACGGTTGGCAGGCTGTCGATGAGACGGACGTAGTCGGTGAGGCGGGCCGCATCGCTCAGGAAACGAACGAGTCCCGCGGGCTGCACCCCGCGTGCCAGCGCCATGAAGTACTCCGGCGTGCGCTCGAGATCTGCGCGCACCGCCTGCAGGAATATCCGGTCCATCGAGCGCCGCAGGAACGGTTCGGCGGGATGCCCGATGGGCGGCCCTTCTCGCAGCAGCGCGTCGGCACACGCGAGTGCCCACCGCTGGATGCGCAGGAAGCCGTACCCGGAGGCCGCTCGCAACGCCCCGCCGGAATTGCCGGCGAACACCACTCCGCGCGGAGTTTCGGGCAGGCCACCGATCATTCCCATCGGCAGGATTCCCCCTTCGCGCCGGATCACGCGCGCTCCGGCGAGCCCCAGCCGCGCAAGCTCGTCATCGAGTTCAGCAGAAAGGGTGGCGCTTGGCGTCGGCGAGGTATTGAATCGGGTCCATTCCACCAGTGCGCGAGTTCGACCGAGCGGAAGCGTATAGCGAAAGTGCATGCCGCCACCATCGGTGGCCATGGAGTCCATCAGCCCGACCTCGCGCTGGTCGAAGGGCAGCGGACGCTCGCTCTCGATCTCAACCCCGCTGAAGCTCTGGTAGAGCATCGCCGGCATCACCCGCGGACGCGTGTCGATCACGTGTCGGGCTAGGATGCTGCCGCGATCAGTCTCGACACGAATGAGCGCGTCCGGGCCGTCGCCAAGAGGAGCAATCTCGGTGGCCCGCACGCCCGCGTGCATTCGGATGCTGCTCGCGCCCTCGATCCGCTGCAGCGCGCGACGGTAGAAGTCGCTTCCACGCAGGTACTGATAGCGAAGCCCCGTCACCCGGTGGTGCACTGCCGCGCCGGTGGCACCGGAGAATCGCCAGCCATCCCAACTGTGCGAAACCAGATCGGAGAGGTCATGGTGCTCCGGTCGCCAAAAGCACCAGCTGCGGTCGTCTTCATAATCGACACGGGGCTCGACGATGTCGACTCGCAAGCGGTCTTGCACTCGGGCGAGTCGAGCGGCAAGCGAGAGTCCAGCGCATCCGGCCCCGAGAATCACGAGGTCGGCGTCAGCAACCGCGGAAAGCCTCGTCATAGTTAAGAAACTAAGCTATCGGGATGGCTCGCGCCACCACAATCGGGCTACGCACAGGCGAGCGCGCGCTCAGCTAGTCTCCACCGCCGTGAATGCCTCGTCGTAGATCGTCAGAGCCTGCTCCACCTCGTCCGGGGTGACCACGCAGGGTGGCACCACATGAATGCGATTATCGGCCGAGAAGGGGAATAGCCCGCGAGCCATCAACTCGGTCTTCACCTTCGCAATGACGGCTCCGGAGACCGGATCCCGCGTCTCCGGGTCGTCGACGAGGTCGAGAGCCCAGAACACGCCGAGACCGCGCGCCTCCCCGATCATCGGATGCTTCGCCGCGAGTGCCGCGAGCCCGGGGGCGAGGTGGTCGGTGCCGATGACGCGGGCATTTTCGACAATGCCCTCCTCATCCATCGCATCGATGGACGCGACGATTGATGCCATGGCGAGCGGATGCCCCGAATAGGTGAGTCCTCCGGGGAAGACTTCCGTTTCGAAGGCATTCGCGATCGACTCGGAGATCACCACCCCCCCGGCCGGCACATAGCCGGAATTGACGCCCTTGGCGAAGACGATCAGGTCGGGCGTCCAGTCGCCCTCGGCGGCCGAGAAGCCCTGCCAGGCGAACCACTCGCCGGTGCGGCCGAAGCCCGACATCACCTCGTCCATGATCAACAGGATGCCGTACTTGTCGGCGAGCTCTCGCACTCCCGCAAGGTATCCGGGCGGTGGTACGAGCACGCCGGCAGTTCCCGGAACGCCCTCCAGGAGGATCGCCGCGATCGAGGCCTGCCCCTCCGACTGGATGACACGCTCGAGGTGGTGCAGCGCGCGCTCGCACTCTTGCTCCGGCGAGCTGGCCCAGAACTCCGAACGGTAGAGGAACGGCCCGAAGAAGTGAACGTGTCCGCGGGCGAATTCGTTCGGTACGCGGCGCCAGTCACCGGTGGCGACGACGGCCGCTCCGGTGTTGCCGTGGTACGAGCGGTACTGCGAGAGGATCTTGTCTCGACCGGTCACGAGTCGCGCCATCCGCATGGCATTCTCGTTGGCATCCGCTCCCCCGTTAGTGAAGAAGACCTTGCTGAACGGGCGACCGGCCTTCGCGAGTATGCGCTGGGCGGCCTGACCGCGCGCAAGGTTGGCGTGCGCCGGCGCAACCATCGTGAGCAGGTCGGCCTGCGCCTTGATCGCTGCGATCACCCTCGGATGCTGGTGGCCGATGTTCATGTTGACCAGCTGGCTGGAGAAATCGAGATAGTGGTTGCCCTCGTAGTCCCAGATGGTGGACGCGAGGCCTCCGGCCATCACGAAGGGCTTCAGCGCCCCCTGTGCGGACCAGGAGTGGAAGACGTGCGATCGATCGAGGTCGTAGGCGACGGCGCCGTCAGCCGGATCGAAAATGCCCGCATCGGGGATGCTGGGGGAGAAAGTAGTCATTCGGTGCCTTCGTTCGGTGGGTCGGGGGCCGCGTAACGGCCCCCGATCCCAGTGATTCAGATACTACTTGCCGCCCTCTTTGAGAGTGACGGTAAGTGGGGTGAAGCCGCTGCCGGTCGTGTCGACGCCTTCCGCCTTGAGCTCGGCGAGCGCCTTTTTCACATAGGTGTTTGAGTAGGCGGTCTTCGGTGGGGTCACGGTGATGATCGTCGAACCGGTGTCGTTCTTGGTGCCCTTCGCGATCTTCACTGTGTTGTCCCAGGCCCTGGTGTCGATCGTGCCGATGCCGCCGTCCTTCGACGGCCAGATCAGCTTATTGACCTCATTGGTCATCCAGAGCTGGTGGCTGGTGCCGAGTGTGGAACCGGCGGCGGTCACGATGTCCGCCGACTTCTGGGGGTTGTCGCGAGCGAAGATCCAGCCTTTGATCGAGGCCTTGATGAACTTGACGGTCTTGGACTGGTAGGCCTTGTCGTCGGCCAGCTTGCCGGCATCCGCCCAGATCGCATCCTGCAGCATCGCCGTGCCCACGTCATTCCAGCTGATCACGTTGAGATCATCCGGGGTGTAGAGCTTGCCCGTCGCCGGGTTCACCGTCTCGAGCACCTGAGCGTATTCGTTATAGGTCATCGCCTGTGCCGCATCGATGTCGCCGGCGAGGAACCCTTTCATGTCGAAGGCCTGTTGTACAAGGCTGATGCCCGAGGTGGTGTTGATGCCCGCATCCTGCATACCGGCAAAGAGCTCCCATTCGTTGCCGTACCCCCAGCTACCCACCTTCTTGCCCTTGAGATCCGCCGGCTTCGTGATGTTCTTGGCCTTGAACGAGATCTGCGTGGTGCCACTTCGTTCGAAGATCTGCGCGACGTCGGTGACGTTGACGCCCTGCTCGATCGAGCCAAGCACCTTCGGCACCCAGGAGATCGCGTAGTCCGCCTCACCGGCGGCAACGGTCTTGATCGGCACCGTGTCAGTGCCCGACTCCTTGATCGTGACGTCGAGTCCCTCGTCCTTGTAATAACCCTGCGACACCGCGGCGTAGTAGCCCGCGAACTGGGCGTCGGCAACCCACTGCAGTTGCAGGGTGACCGGAGTGAGAGCGCCGGCGCTCGTGGCGGCCTTCGGAGTGCTGCTGCACCCGCTCAGCGCCAAAGCACTTGCTGCGGCGACGCCGATGACACCGAGAATGATTCTTCTACTGTGTTTCATTGGTACTTCCTCCTTGGGGGTCACTCATTGGGGCGGTGATTTCGTCGGCGGTCGAGACCGCCGCACGTCAGGCGGGAGAATGCCGTGTTGCGAACTTCTCCAGGGCGAGGGTGAGCAGATAGAACACCAGTCCGAGCACGATGGAGCCCAGTACAAAGGCATAGGCGAGCGAATAGTTGCTGTAGGAGGCAGCCGAGGTGATCGACCGGCCCAAGCCGTCGACCGGGCCACCGAAATACTCCGCAATGAGCGCAGAGATGACGGCGAGGGAAGAGGCGATCCGCAGTCCGGTGAAGAGAAAAGGCGTCGCGCCCGGCAGCGTCACCGTGCGGGTTGCCTGCCACGAACTTGCGGCGTAGGCGCGCATCAGGTCACGATGCACCGGCCTCACCTGACGCAGTCCTCGCAACGTATTGACATACACGGGGATAAAGACGGCGAGGGCCGCGACCAACTGGCGGGCGGTCTCTGATCCGGCCCCAAACATCGTGTACAGCACCGGGGCGAGGGCCACGATCGGAACGACCGCGAGAGCGAGCACCACGGGAAGCGACAGCTCGTCGAACACTCGCAGAAGTGCAGAGAAGATAGCGAACAGGATGCCGAGCAGCGCACCGAGCAACAGGCCGATGAGCGCATTGAATCCGGTGACTTTTGTGCCGGACCAGATCGTGCCGGAGGCGCGCATGAACTGATCCCAGATCGCAAGGGGGCTCGGTAAGACGTAGGGCTTGATGGCGAAACCGACGACGGCCAGCTGCCAGAGAACGAGCACGACGACTCCGAGGATGACCGGCGCCAGGATCATCCGCGCGCGCGCCGCTCCGATCGCTCTCATCGCGTTTCCACTCCCCGCACCTCCGCGGCGGGCGAACCGTGCAATGCTTCGCGCACCGCACCGACCGCGGCGAAGAATTCGGATGCCTCACGTAGCCCATCGTCGCGATTGCCGGCACTGCCGAGCCCGACCGGCACGATGTGGCGGATGCGACCCGGCCGGGGCGACATCACCACCACACGATCCGAGAGAAAGACGGCTTCCGGAATCGAGTGCGTCACAAACACCACGGCCGCGCTGGTCTCGGCACAGAGCCGAACGAGCTCGTCTTGCATCCGTTCCCGCGTCATCTCGTCAAGAGCGCCGAAGGGTTCATCCATCAGCAACAACTCGGGGCTCTCGGCCAGTGAGCGCGCTATCGCCACACGCTGCTGCATGCCACCCGAGAGCTGGTCGGGATAGCGGTCAGCGAAGTCAGACAGCCCGACCAATGACAGCAACTCGGCGGACCGAGCTCGCCGTGCGGCTTTACCGACTCCGTGCAATTCCATGGGAAGCTCGATATTGCCCGAGACTGAGCGCCACGGCAGCAGCCCGGCGTGCTGGAAGGCGATGCCGTACGCCTGGTCGATGCGAGCCTGACGCGCGGTCTTGCCGAAGACCTCGATGCTGCCGGTGGTCGGCTGGTCGAGGTCGGCGATCAGGCGCAACAGCGTGGACTTACCGCATCCGCTCGGTCCGATCAGCGCAACGAACTCCCCCGGTGCGACGGCGAGATCGATCTCATCGAGAGCGACAACCTGTTTGCCTCGAGCGAGCGGAAAGATCTTGGAGGCTGCACTGACGGTGACGGCGTTTCTCATGCCGGGACCTCTCCCCGACGATATTTGCGAAGACCGAGCCCGATAGCGGCCACGAGACCCGCGGAGACCAAACCGATCACCACGGCGCCGAAGATGGGCGCCCACGGCTTGCCGGGATCTCCGCTCGATGCAGAGGCGTATTCGATCATCATCCGTCCCACTCCACCGCGAAGACCGATCGACACTTCGGCCACAACGGTGCCGATCACCGCGTTTGCGGCGGCAAGCCGCAGGGCTGGAAGCAGGTAGGGGATGCTGGCGGGAATCCGCAGCGTCACGAGGGTCTTCCACCAGCCGACCGCGTAGGTGCGCATCAGCTCAACATGGGCCTTATCGGGCGATTCGAGCCCGCGCAGCGCACCCACCGATACGGGGAAGAACGCCAGATAGGAGGCGATCAGGGCCACCGACATCCAGTCCTGCCAGCGCGTTTCTCCGAACTTCACCTGCGAGCCGATGCCGGCCAAGAGCGGGGCGAGCGCGATGAGGGGAACGGTCTGGCTCAGGACCACCCAGGGCAGCAGTGCGGATTCGGCGGTGCGAAAACGCTGCATGAGAATCGCAAGCAGCATTCCGACTACCACTCCGATCGCCCAGCCCACCGCTGAAATCCCGAGGGTGAAGCCGGATGCCTGCACCACGGCGCTCCAGAGTGCGGGCGAGCCGGGCGCCGAAGTGACCGGTTCGAAGAGTCGGGTGAACATGGTGATGAGATGCGGCATTGCAAGTTCGTTCGTGCGCGGCAGGACGGTGAGCCCGTTGAGGATGACACCTCCCGCCGGACCGAGGGCCTTGTAGAGCTCCCACAGCGCGCCGAGCAGCACAACGCCGACCACACCGAGCAGGATGCCGCGGTAGCGCCTCATACCTTTGCCGTGATGTGGTCACGCAGTGCCGGGATGACGGTCTCACCGTAGACCCGGAGGGTTTCTTCTTTATTGTCGTGTTGCAGGTAGCCGGCGAACTGGTCGACTCCGAGTTCTTTGAGCGCGGACAGCTTCTCGATGTGCTGGTCGGCGCTGCCGAGTATGCAGAACCGGTCGACGATCTCGTCGGGAACGAAATCCGCGTGGGAGTTTCCCGCGCGACCGTGCTCGTTGTAGTCGTAGCCTTCGCGGCCTGTGATGTAGTCGGTGAGCGCCTTTGGCACTGCCGAACCCTCGCCGTACTTGGCGACAATGTCGGCGACGTGGTTACCGACCATCCCCCCGAACCAGCGGCATTGATTGCGCATGTGGTCCCAGTCACTCGGCTCGTCTGAATTGGTGACATACATGGGAGCGGCAACACAGAATTTGACGGACAGTGGGTCGCGTCCTGCCTTCTCGGCGGCGGCTCGTACGGTGCCGATCATCCACTCCGCGACATCCAGGTCCGCCATCTGCAGGATGAAGCCGTCGCCGACCTCGCCAGCGAGTTTGAGGGCGAGCGGGCCGTAGGCGGCCACCCAGACCTCGAGCTCGCTGCCCACACTCCAGGGAAACTGCAGTTGGGCGCCGTTGTACTCGACCGAGCGCGAGTTTGCGAGCTCACGAATGACGTGGATCGACTCGCGCAGGGTCTTCAGCGTCGTCGGCGCACCATTCGTCACGCGCACGGCGGAGTCACCCCGACCGATGCCGCAAATGGTGCGGTTGCCGTACATCTCATTGAGGGTGGCGTAGATGGATGCCGTGACGGTCCAGTCACGCGTGGCCGGATTGGTGACCATCGGGCCGACCTTGATCCGATGCGTCTCGGCGAGGATCTGGCTGTAGATGACGTACGGCTCCTGCCAGAGCAGGTGCGAGTCGAAGGTCCAGGCGTAGTCGAATCCGTGCTGCTCGGCCAGCTTGGCGAGATACACCGTGCGGGAGGCCGGGGGGTTGGTTTGGAGTACTGCTCCGAATTGCATGCGCTACCTCTCGTGGTGCGGGTAAGTCTCGGGCGACTGTTCCCCGGGCGACTGTTCCCCGGGCGACTGTTCTCCGCGCGACTGACCCCCCGGCGACTGTTCCCGTTCGTCAGGTTTGGTCCCGTTCGCGGGGGCCCGAACCTGACGAACGGGAACAATGACGGGGGTCGTGGGTGGCGGCGGGGGCGGATTGGGAAGCATCAGATGAGGTACTGGCTCAGGCCACGCTTGAAGTACTTGCCGTCGCCCTTGGCTCCGAGGTACCGATTGTCGTCGATGATCACTTTGCCGCGGGAGATCACGGTGTCAACGTGGCCGTCGATCTCGAAGCCCTCCCAGGCGCTGTAGTCCATGTTCATGTGATGCGATCGGCCTTCGCCGATACCGATCGAGGTGTGGCCCTTCGGGTCGTAAATCACGACATCCCCGTCTGCACCGGGCTGAATGACACCCTTTTTGCCGTACATACCGAACATGCGCGCCGGCGTGGTGGAGGTCACCTCGACCCACCGCTCGAGCGAGATCTGCTTATCGACGACACCCTGGTAGAGCAGGTCCATCCGATGTTCGACCGAGCCGATACCATTCGGGATCTTGGAGAAGTCATTCAACCCCATGTCCTTTTGACCCTTCATGCAGAACGGGCAGTGGTCGGTGGAGACCATCTGGATGTCGTTGGTGCGCAGCGACTGCCACATGTGGTGCTGGTGGCCCTCCTCGCGAGAACGCAGCGGGGTGGAGCAGACCCACTTGGCGCCCTCGAAACTGCCCCACTCCTCGCTCGACGCGCCAAGCTGCTCCTCCAGAGAGAGGTACAGGTACTGCGGACACGTCTCGCCGAAGACGTTTTGCCCGGCATCGCGGGCGGCGGCGATCTGCGCCACGGCCTGCTTCGCGCTCACGTGCACGACGTAGAGCGGGGCGCCGGTGAGGTTCGCAAGCATGATGGCGCGGTGGGTTGCTTCCTCCTCCGCCTGCCACGGGCGGGTGATGCCGTGGAAATAGGGCGAAGTGTTGCCGGCGGCGATGGACTGCTTTACGAGCAGGTCGATGACGCTGCCGTTCTCTGCGTGCATCATGATCATCGAGCCGTTGGAGGCGGCCTTCTGCATCGCCTTGGTGATTTGCCCGTCATCAGAGAGGAAAACACCCTTGTAGGCCATGAAGAGCTTGAAACTCGACACGCCCTCGGTGAGCAGCT